>JAKAPG010000118.1 GCA_021823085.1 Thermoplasmata archaeon
GTCGGCTCGCTTCCCGAATTCGTGCGTCGGATGATCTCGCAGCAGATCGTCAGCCTCGTGAGCAGCGAGCTCGGCCAGATCGCCGAGAAGGCGCTCTAGACCCTAGCGGGCGCGCGCATCGATTTCGGCCGGAGCGCCGCCGGCGCCGAGCCCGGAACCTTCGCCAGGAGTTCGCGCAGTCCGCGCACCAGCGCCCTCGCGTCCGCGAGGTCGTTGTAGAGATAGAATGACGCCCGCACGCTCCCGGGGATCTTCCGGCGATCGTACCACGAGTGAACGCAGTGCATGCCCGAGCGCACCAGCACCCGATAGCCGGCGTCGAGGAACAGCGCCGTGTCGTGGGGATCGACCCCATCGATGGTGAAGCCGAGTATGCTCGGGCGCTCGGCGGGGTCCGAAGGGCCGAGCACGTGGACCCGGGGCTCGCCCGCGAGCGCGCCGGTCACGAACCGGTTGAGCTCCCGCTGCCGCGCTTCGATCTCGGAAAGCCCGGTCCGCTGTAGGTATTCGATCCCGGCTCGCGCGCCCAGGATGCCCGCATAGTTCTGAAGACCGGCCTCGAAGCGGTGCGGAGGCGGCCGGAGCTCGTGCGCGTCCAGGCGGCTCCACAGGATCGTCTCTCCTCCGAGGAGGAGCGGGCGCAGCTCTTCGAGGCGCTCCGGCCGACCGAGCAGCACGCCGGTCCCGGTCGGGCCGAGCATCTTGTGCCCGCTGATCGCATAGAAGTCGACGCCGATCCGGTCGAATTCGATCGCGCGGTGCGGCGCCGACTGGGCTCCGTCGAAGAGACACATCGACCCCCGATCGTGGGCCCGCTCGACGATCTCGCGGACCGGAAGGCTTCGTCCGTCGAGGTTGGAGGTGTGGAACAGGCTGACGAGGCGGACCCCTCGCGCGAGGCGCGCTTCTAGGACGTCCGAAGGAAAGCTTCCGTCCGGCGGCAGGTCGAGCACCTCGATTCGGATCCCACGCTCGGAGGCGAGGCGCTGCCAGACGATCAGATTCGAGTTGTGCTCCTGATCGGAGATCAGCACGCGATCCCCGCGTTGCCAGGAAATGCCCTGGCCGACGAGATTGATCGCTTCGGTCGTGTTTCGTTGGAAGACGACACTGCGGGGATCGGCCGCCCCCGCGAAGCGCGCGACCGTTTCGCGAGCCTCCTCGTATCGACGCCCGACCGCCTCGGACCACCGGTGGAGGCTGCGTCCGGCGCAGCCGGGGTACTCCGTGTAGTACTCCTCCATCGCGTCCAAGGTCGTTCGGGGGACGAGCGACATGCAGGCCGAATCGAGGTAGCTGGGGGCCCGTTGTCCCTCCCGACGGCGTAGGGCCGGAAAGTCCCGGCGGACCAATGCCAACCTCATCCCTTCGGCCCTTGGAGGGTGTCGACCGCGGCGACGAGCGCCGCCGCCCCCACGACCAGCGATTCGTCCGGAGGGGCGAACGTCGCGCTGTGGAGCGACGCGGCCGCCCCCCCACCACCGGCACCGAGCCGCATGAACGTCCCTGGCACGCGCTCGAGGTACCGGGAGAAATCCTCGGCTCCCATGACCGGGAACTCGAGCTCCCTCACGTGCATCGCCCCGAGCGCCGCGATCAGGCCCCTTTCGATGCGCAGCGTCTCCACCGGCGGGTTCCACGTCGACGGATACCCGCGCTCGTAGGAGATCGAGACGCGCGCGCCGAGGCTCGCCGCGATCGATCGCACCCGTCGCTTGAGCGCGGTCTCCATCAGGTCGCGGGTCGCGGGGCGGAGCGTGCGGACGGTCCCTTCGAGCACCACCTCGTCCGGGAGGATGTTGTGCCGGGTCCCGCCGTGGATGGAGCCGATGCTCACGACGACCGGGTCGACCGGGTTCCGAACCCGGCTGACCAGCGCCTGCAAACCCACGACGATCTCGCTCGCGATCAGGACGGCGTCCGGTCCCTGCTGTGGGGAAGAGGCGTGGCCTCCCCGACCCCGGACGACGATCGTGAGGGTGTCCGCGGCCGCGAGGCAGGCCCCGGGCTTGAGACCGACCGCCCCGGCCGGCACGGCTGGGTCGACGTGCTGGCCGACGACGAAGTCGACCGAGGGGTTGCGGAAGCATCCGCGCCGGAGGAAGGGAAGCGCACCCCCCTCCTGACCGTCCTCCTCGGCCGGCTGGAAGATCAGTTTCACCGGTCCTGCGAGCGACTCTCCCCGCTGCGAGAGCATGGCCCCGGCGCCGAGCAAGGCCGCCATGTGCACGTCGTGGCCGCACGCGTGCATCGTTCCCTCCACCTGGGAGCGAAAGGGAAGCCCGGTCGCCTCGGTGACCGGAAGCGCATCCATGTCGGCGCGCAGCGCGACCACCGGGCCGGGCCGATCCTCCCCGACGATCCCCAGCACCCCGTAGAATCCGGAGTAGGTACGGTACGGGACCTGCAGCTCGTCGAGCGCACCCGTGATCTTCTCCCGCGTGGCGCGCTCGTGATGGGACAGTTCGGGCTCGCGATGGATCGCCTCGCGCCACGCCCGCAGGCGGGGCAGCAGGCGCCGCGCAACCCCCAACGGGGGCTCCCGCCGGGACGGCATCCTCCGCACGAGCCGCCGGTCCGATATAACGGGCCGTGTCCTGCGCGTCAGACGCCCACGGCCCGGACGGCGGAAGCGATCGGTCGAAGCACGCGCGCGATGGTCGCCGTCGACGGAGCGCGAGCGAGCGCATGCTCGAGCGCGCTCGCGACGATCACCCCGTCCGCTCCGCTCGCGAGGGCGCTGGCCGCGCTGGCACGATCCCGGATCCCGAACCCGATGTAGACGGGAAGCCCCGGGGCGGCGGCGTGCGCGGTCCGGACCAAGGGAGCGAGATCGGAAGGTCGCGAGATCGCTCCGCCCCCGGTCGTTCCGTACCGGGAGACGAGGTAGAGGAAGCCGCGGCTCGCGCGAGCCAGCGCGCGGATGCGGGCGAGGCGTGACCCGGGCGAGGCGAGGAGGACCAGATCGAGCCGCGCGCGGTCCGCGGCGAGTCGCCACGGCCCTGCCTCTTCGAGAGAGAGGTCCGGCACGATGAGCCCGCTCGCTCCGGCATCGCGAAGGTCGGCGAGCGAACGTTCGAGGCCGCGCGTCCACAGCGGGTTCGCGTAGCTCATCACGATCGTCGGGAGGATCGAACGGGTCTCGCGGATCGCCGACAGTAGGTCGGCCCAGTGGGTCCCGTGCCGGAGCGCGCGGTCCGCGGCCTCCTGAAGGATCGGGCCGTCGGCGATCGGGTCCGAGAAGGGAAAGCCGAGCTCCAGGTGCGTCGCGCCGACCCGACGCGCCGCGCGGGCGAGCGGAACGTACCGGCCGATCCGGGCGCGGTCGACCATGTAGTAGGCGACCAGGGCGCGTCCGGGAGCCCGGGAACCGCCGTCAGATCCGGATCGCACGACCCACCACCTCGAGATCCTTGTCTCCGCGGCCCGACAGCGTCACGACGATGCGCTGGGATGCGGGGCGTCGACGGGCCTCCCGCACCGCGGCGAAGATCGCATGCGAAGGTTCGAGCGCCGGAAGGATCCCTTCGTCCTCGGCGAGCCATCGGAAGGCCCGCAGAGCCTCGTCGTCGTGCACGGCGACGTACCGAGCACGCCCGGAATCCTTGAGGAACGCGTGCTCCGGTCCGACCCCCGCGTAGTCGAGCCCGGCCGAGATGCTGGCCGTGTCCCGGATCTCTCCGTCCCGGTCCTGGAGCACGTAGGAGTAGGTCCCATGCAGGATCCCCGGGCGGCCGCGCGCGAGCGATGCCGCGCCGGTCGGGTGCCCGCGCGGACCCCCCGCCTCGACGCCGAGCAACTCGGTCTTCGTCCGGAGGAGCGGGCGGAAGGTGCCGATCGCATTGGACCCCCCGCCGACGCACGCGACCGCGAGATCCGGCGGCCGGCCCCACCGGCGGCGCGCCTCGCGCAGGATCTCGTTCCCGATGACGCTCTGGAAGTCGGCGACGATCGCCGGGAACGGATGCGGGCCGACCGCGCTCCCGAGCAGGTAATGGGTCGTACGCACGTGGGCGATCCAGTCCCTCAGCGCCGCGTTGATCGCGTCCTTGAGCGTTCGCTGGCCCGTCGACACCGGATGCACCTCGGCACCGAGCAACCGCATCCTCAGGACGTTCGGCCGCTGGCGTTCCATGTCCACCTCGCCCATGTAGATCTCCGTGCGAAGACCGAGCGCGGCGCCGACCATCGCCGTCGCCACGCCGTGCTGCCCGGCGCCGGTCTCGGCGATCAGGCGAGGTTTGCCCATCCGGCGGGCGAGAAGCCCCTGACCGAGGGCGTTGTTGAACTTGTGCGCACCCCCGTGGACGAGGTCCTCCCGCTTGAGCCATATCTCGGCCCCTCCGGCCCTTCGGCTCAGGCGCTCGGCACGATACAGGGGCGTGGGACGGCCGCCGAGAGAACGGGAGTAGCGGGCGAGCTCGGCCCGGAACTTCGGGTCCCGCCGCGCGGTCCTCCAGGTCCCTTCAAGCTCCTGAAGGGCCGGGACCAGTGTCTCTGGGACGAAGGCGCCCCCGTAGGGTCCGTACCGGCTATGCACGGTTCGCGGCCTCCCAGCCTTCCACCGCGGCGAGGAACCGCCGCATCCGCTCGGGGTCTTTCACGCCCGGACGAGACTCGATGCCGGAAGAGACGTCGACCCCCCAGGGACGAACGCGGGTCAGCGCGCCGGCGACGTTCTCCGGCGTCAGTCCCCCTCCGAGCAGCACTTTGGCGCCGGCGACGCGCTCCACGAAGGAAGCGCACGCCGGCCAGCTGGGAACGAGCCCGGTTCCTCCCCGCGCGAGTCCGCCGGCGACGTCCAGCTGGAGGCGCCGGATCTCCGTGTCCGCGGGCAGCGGGGGAGGCGGGACCTCCTCTCCGCCCGCGGGAACGGCCAGGGACGGGACCAGCCGGTGGCGTTCGACCGGGTCGAGGCCCTCGGGCACGTCTCCGTGGACCTGGACCCAGTCCACGCCGACGTCGTCGAACAGTCGCCGGACGGTCTCCGCCGTCGGTTGCACTACGACCGCCCATACCTCGGTCTCCGACGGTACGGCTCCCGCGAGCTCCCGGGCCCTCTCGACGCTGACGTTCCGCGGAGAGGAGGGAACATCGATCACGAAGCCGACCGCGCCACCCTTGGGGGCGAGCTCGAGCGACGAGGGATCCGAGATCCCGCAGAACTTCACGAAGGTCCTCATCGCCGCTCCTCCGTTCCCTCTCCCGACTCGAGGATCGCGGACAGGAAATGCGCCGGTTGCCGGGCCCGAGCGAAACCGCTCCCTACGAGGATCCCGTCGACCCCGAGCGCGCGCCAGGCGCGCGCCGCGCGCGGCCCGTCGACGCCGCTCAGGCCCAGCAGCGGCCGCCGCCGATACCCCTCGCGGACCGTGCGGGCGGCGATCTCGGGCTCGAAGCGGAGGCCGTCCAGGTCCCGTAGGTTGACCCCGAACATGTCGGCGTTCACCGTCTCGGCGACCATGAGCTCTTCCGGGGCGTGCAACTCGAGGAGTACCTCGAGCCCCGCGCGATGGGCCGCGTCGGAGAGGACCGAGAGCGGGGTGTC
>JAKAPG010000119.1 GCA_021823085.1 Thermoplasmata archaeon
TAGTTCTCGTGCTGGCCGCCATCGTCGTTTCGGTCGCCTTCGCGGGAGTCAACGGCGCAATGTCCTGGCTCGGTATCGGTGCGGTGCCGGGTGTGGTGGGGTCCGTTGCCACCAGCCTTGCCACCGGGGCCGTCCTGGTGCTGATATACTACTACGGTGCGCGCCATCTCTCCGAGCTGCTGCTCGCAGTGGCGTCGCCCACCGAGCGTTCCCTCTTGGGTCGGGGAAGCTCCTGGATGGTCGTCGGTGCGATAGTGGGCTTGGGAGCGGCGTTCTCCCCGGTCTCTTGGGCGTTCAACGGGTTCGTCGTGATCTCGTTGGCGATGATCCTCCCGGGAGTGGGGAACCTCTGTCGGGCGTACGACCTCTGGCTGGCCGAGCGCCATGCCGTTTGGAAGCCGGCTCCCACGGCCGGAACGACCGCGGCATAGGTCCGGGGTCGGCTCCACGACGCGGGAGCTCCCGAATCCCCGCAAGTGGCCGTGCCTACGCGCGGCTCCGCATAGGCGCTGTACGATGGCGACGAGCCACGCATCTCGAATCGGTGCGTGTCGCTCCGCGATGCGCTCGGTCAGCGTGCCGCGCCGAAACCGGCCCGAACGCAACACCCCGACCTCGAAGTCCCACCTCTCTCTCGGACCGATCGATGCTAGCCTCCCAGAGTCCGTGCACGGCGTCCCCGGGCGCGAGAGGCAGGTCGGAGCCAGGAACGGGCGTGCTCCTCTCGGAGGCCGGGCGGCTTGAGCGGCCGGGCCGTCGACGTGTCGCGACGCGAAGCGATCGGGGCCGGAAAGCGCGGGGTGAGCCCCGTTAGGTGGGAGGGGTCTTGCCGAAGGCTCGCAGGCTCGTCTCGAGCTCGCGCCGACGCTGCACGATCGTGCGGTGCCGGCACCGGCGTTGGAGGGTTAAATACGCCGCGCCGGATGCCCAGCCATGCCGAGCTACATCGTGCTCGTCAAGCTGACCCCCCGGGCAAAGCAGAACATGCCCGAAGCCCTGAAGGCCCGCGACCGGACGTGGAGCGAGTTCGAGCATCACGGGCTCAAGATCACCCCGTATTCGACGCTGGGTCGGTTCGACTCGGTGCTCTTTTTGGAGTCTCCGACCGAGGAGCTCGTGGTCCGGTTCCTGATGGCCGCCGGGGCCTCGGGCAACATCGAGACCGAGACACTGCGAGCGTTCTCCGAGGCCGAGAGCCAGAAGCTGCGCCCCTCCTCCTGATCCGATCGCACCGCAGCGGCCCCCCGGGCCGCGGGCGCACCCTCTATGGTTATCTCAAGACGGGAGTTGGGAGGCCGGGTCCGGACTCTGCGTAGGCTCGGGCGACTTCGCCTGGGGGCGATGCGCTCCGGACGAAGACGATGACGGCGCGTCAGACCGCGGAGGACCTCGTGCGGCTCTTGGGGCGAATCTCCGGCGGCGCGGTCCGTGCGACGGTGGATGGCCGACCGTTCGCCGAGCTGGACGGAGAACATCGGACATTGACGGTGGAGGTGGGCTCGTGGCTCGAGCACGGTCCCCGGGGACGCGCGCTTCTCCGCGAGAGCCACGTCAACCTTTGGGAAGCGCGCGGGATACCGGGGGCGCTGGCCCGTTCCGGCTGGAGCGTGCGATTCCGAGACGGTGCCGAGGAGGTGATCCGACTGGGGCGCGACGCGAGCGCGCTCACCGGTCACGTGCACGTGGCGCCGGCGGCGCTGTGGAAGCTGCGGCGGTATCTCTAACCGTGGAGCCGGGCCACCGTCGCGGAGGAGTGCGCTTCCTTCTCCGCGTCCGTCAGGTCCCGCATGTGGACGGAGACGGAGAGCGTCCCCGAGAGGTGCAATCCGAGGCGACTGTCGCCCAGCGAGAGCGTTAGTCCGTCCAATCGAACGTCGAGCTGGCTGTGCTTGTCCGTAAGGGCTTCGATCACGCCCTCCATCAGGCCGCGGGTGACTTCTTCCGAACTATCGGTCACGATCTACCTCGAAGGATCATAGACGCGCCGGGATTTCAATCCTCGCGGGATCGCCGATCCGGTCCCCCGCCGGGGGTCGACCGCAGGGCGCGGGAGCGAGGAAACCATAGTATCGGGCGCTCCTCCCGTCCTTCGGATGACGCACTTCCGCTTCGACGAGCAGGTCGCCTCCGAGCCAAGCGCCGTGCGGGAGGTCCTGGAACGGACGGAGGTGCCGGAACTGGATCCGGGCCGGCCCATCGTCTTCACGGGCATCGGGACGTCGCTGCACGCCTGCCGGATCGCGGCCGCCTGGGTGGCCCAATTGACCGGAGGTCGGGTCCGTCCGGTCGCGCTGGAGGCCCATCGGCTGGGACTCTCCGGTCCGCTGCGGCCCGACGACCAGATCGTGGTGGTGAGCCATCGCGGTACCAAGACGTATCCGAACCGCGTACTCATGCGGGCGAAGTCGGTCGGCGCCCGCACCGTCCTGGTGACCGGATATGGCGCGGAGCACCCCTTTGGCGACCGGGTGCTCCGAACCTGCCGCGATGAGACGGCCAGTACTCACACCGTCTCCTACGTTACCGCTCTCGCCGTCCTGGGGCTTCTTGTCGCGCCCCTCGCCGAAAACGGCGGGCGGGAGTTCACTTCGGACCTCTTCCGGGTCCCCGAGCAGATGGAACGGACGCTGGCGCTGCCCATCCCGGCCGAAGTCGTCGGAGACCTCGCCTCCCGTTCCCATCTCCTGCTCACCGGGTTCGGGCTCGACGAGGTCACCGCGGAGGAGGCGGCCCTGAAGCTGAAGGAGGGAGCGTACCTCTGGGCGGAAGGGATGTCGGAGGAGTTCGCCCTCCACGGGACCCCGGCCGTGTTCCAGAAGGGGATGGCGGCGGTGCTGATCGTCCCCGACGAGGACGATGGCGGACGATGTCCCGCCCTTCGCGGCCTGCTGGAAGAGATCGGGGTCAAGGTCGTTTCCTGCGGAATCAAGGAGGGGTCCGACCTGAGGTTCGTCGGAGGCAGCCTTCTCACCCGGCCGCTCGTCTCCATCCTTCCGTTACAGAGGTTGGTCGGAGAACTGGCCCGCCTCCGAGGGACGAACCCCGACACCACCCGGAGTGACGTCGAGCCATGGGCCTCGGCGATCGGCCGGGTCAAGTTGTAGGGCCCCGCGCGGCCCGACACCCATCGTCCTCAGAAGCCCGGAGCGTCGCGCCTCCTGCGCACGGCCCCCCGCGCCGGACGGTGGCTCGCCTCGCTTCCCGCGTCGGATACGGAAGACGGCGCGTGCGGGCCAACGCCGATCAACGGACGGCTTTTCGGACGAGCGCGGCGATCCGTTCCTCTCCCTCGGGGCTCAGCCCGTGGAGCGCGAAGGAGGTGGCCCAGATCTCACCGTCGTCGAGACGCGCGCCGTCGTTGAAGCCGAACGTTCCGTATCTTGCCCCGAACCGGCAGGCCGGCTGGAAGAAGCAGAGGACGTCGCCGTCCTTCGTGTACGCCGGCATCCCGTACCAGAGCCTCGGGGAGAGTGCGGGCGCGGCCGCGGTGACCATCGAGTGCAGCCGCAGTCCCATCGAGCGGTCGGGTTCCGGAAGCGCGGAGATCTTGGCGAGGACGGCCCGCTCGTCGGCCGCGCGATCCTTTCCCCACACGATCTTCTGCTCTCGGACGCGGTCCCGCATCGCAGCTCGTTCGTCGTCCGTGAACCGGCCGGCGGACTTCTTTGGCCGGCTCGTCCGTCGCTTCGGTTCGGCCATGGTACACGGCACGGCCCCGAGTCGCTTAAACCCGGGGGGCGAGCCGCTACGAGCGCCGAAGGTCCGCGTGTCGGTCGAAGGAGGGGGCGGTCGAATCCGCCGACCGACCGGTCTCCTCGACGGCCGAGTTCGCGCGATTCCCGTGGCCCCCCCCAGGCCGAACGGCTCCCCAGATACGCCTGTCGGTCTCGGCGGCGAGCGAGAAGTCCCACGAAGCGTGTCGGCGCCGGTTTCATCCGCCGGGGCGCCTCCGCACGACGAACCTCATGGCCCCATCCGTTCCGCTCCGCGAAGGTCGCCGCGTCTTCGGCGCCGATCCCGCGACCTTCAACCGCGCCCGCCCGGGCTACCCCGACCGGGTGTACGAGATCCTTCGGACCCGCTGCGGTCTGACGCCGGGAGCGCGGGTCTTCGAGGTAGGCGCGGGGACCGGGATCGCCACGCGCGGGCTATTGGACCAGGGAGCCCGACCGCTCACCGTCATCGAACCCGACCGGAGGATGGCCCGGTACTTGCTGGGCACGCTCGGTCCACGCCGCGACCGTGTTCACCCGGTACTGCACCCGTTCGAGACCGCGTCGCTGCCCACGGCGAGCTTCGATCTCGGCGTGGCCGCCACCAGTTTCCACTGGATCTCCGAGCGCGCAGGATTGCGAAGGGTCGCTCGCCTTCTTCGGCCGGGCGGATGGTGGGCGGAGTGGGGAAATCGCCATGGCGACCCGTCGCGGAGGTGTTCGTACATCGCCGCAATCCAGCCGCTGTACCGAACGCTTCTGGGCCGGGGATACCGCGCCCCCCCCGGGAGGCGGCTTACGGCGCAGCGAGAGAAGCACGTGACCGCGCTCCGATCGAGCGGAGACTTTGAGCGAATCTCCTGCGAACTCGTTCGCTGGAAGGTCGAACGGACGTCGGCCGAAGTGACGGAGCTGTGGTCGACATTTTCGGAGGTCATTTCCCTGGCTCCGAAACGGCGTCGGTGGTTCCTGACGGAGATGCGTCGGGTCGCGGACGAGGAGTTCGGGGGAAGGTCGTGATCCCGATCCTTACCCCGGTCTACACGGCCCGACGGCGCTGAAGCGGTACTGGCTCGGCTCGGGGGGGCTCCTCGCGAGGAGGTTCGTCGGGGGCTTTGCGCGTTCGGGCAACCCCGGGGAGATCAGAGAGGCCGAGAGGGGTCCGGGACTAGCTCACGCGAGACAGGACCGTGAGAGCCCGAAGCGTCACCATCTTGCTGGGCCGACCGGCCGTCCCGAACGTCAGCGGGGTCGGTCGCTTCCCCGGGTTCTCGGCGAACCACTTCGCGCCCTCGGGATCCGGATCGATCTGATCCGCGTCGTGGTTCCATCGTCCGTCGGTCCTTCGCTTCCCGCGGAGCAGGTCCAGGGCGAACCTTAGTCGTGGGTCCTTCCCGTACCCGAGGGCGGTCAGGCAGTCGAGCCCCACGAGGAGGTCGTAGTAGTAGTGCGTCGGCCAATGAAAGCGGTACCACGGCTCGTACGGTTCTCCCTGCCGGTGCAGCTCACGTTCCAGGTAGTACTCCGCGGCGCGCTCCACGCAGTCCTGCATGGCCCGGGTCCACTTCGCGCGCGGGTACTCCGCGAAGGCCGCGAGCCCCTCCCAAGCGTCGAGTGTCCGGCTCTCGGCCGGGCCCGGGGTGGAGAACCGGCAGCTCCATCCCCCCTTGGGATGCGCGGTCTGGACGAGCCACTCCATCGTCTTCCGGATCCGCGGGTCCTCCCGGTAACCGAGCCGGATCAACGCCCGGACCATGTTGGCCGTGTAGCAGTGGTGG
>JAKAPG010000120.1 GCA_021823085.1 Thermoplasmata archaeon
CGAGTACTGGAGCGTGAACGGTGCGAGCCCTCCAGCGATGGTCGCCTCCAGGGCGAGCGATCCTCCCTCGGTCAGGTTCAGAGGCGTTGCCGCGAACGACACGACAAGTCGGGTGATCACCTTCAGACAGCCCGCCTGGCTGGAGACCCGATCGCCGTTCGCATCGGTCGCCTCCATCGATACGTTGAACGACCCCGCGGCCGTGGGGGTGCATTCGAGCGTCGCGCGATCCGCGGTACCGCAGCCGGGAGGTAGGCCGGTCCACGCGTACGAATAGCTGCCGAGGCCCCCCGAAGCCAAGGAGGTGAAGCTCGTGCTCTGGCCCACGTCGATGACGGGCGGGGCCAGTTCTACCGGTGTGACCAACAGCTGGGGATCCACCTCCAATCCGACCGGGGTCCCGTTCGCCGTCACGCCATCGGTGTCGCGGACGGAGACCGCGACGCGGTAGGATCCGACCGCGGTGGGGACGCACGCGAGCACGGTGGTATTGGTCGAGGTGCATCCGGCGGGAAGGCCCGACCACGCCACGTAGCGCAGGGCGGATCCACCGCTGATCTCGGCGATCAGGGCGGCCTGCTGCCCCACGTCGACCGTCGCCGGGGTGATCCGCGTCCCGACCACGACCGGGTCCGCGTACACGGTGAGTTCGAGCGAGGCGTTGACGGCTCCCACGCCCGCCGAATCGACCACGGCGGCCGACACCCCGAATCGACCGCTGGCGTTCGGCGTACACTGGAGGGTCGTAGTTTTGCCGCCGGCACATCCGGAGGGGAGTCCCGACCAGTAGACGGAGTAGGACCCGGTACCTCCCGAGGGCGTGACGGTCAGGGCGGTCGTCTGACCGAGGTCGATGGTGGAGGGGGTGGCCACCGGGACGGTGATCGAGGGGGGTACGGCCTCGGCCGTGACCGTGTCGACCCAACTGACGCTTCCGTTGGCCGAGTCGTTGACCCAGGTCATCCCGGTGTACGTGCCCGCTACGCGATAGAGGTGGACGGCGTACGCATAGCACCAGGAACCGTTGAAGGAACTCACGGGACCCGAGAACGTCGAGCCGTCTCCGAAGTGCGTCACGACCGTGTAGGGGGGGAGACCGCCGCTAATGGGGCAGAGGCCGAACGTCACGTTCAGCGGGACCCCGCCAGCGCTCGGGCTAATGTACCCGGTGGCGGACAGATTGGAGGAGGAGACGCGAGGGGCCCGATCCACGACGACGCCGTATCTTTCGCGCGCGGGGGGCTGGCTCACGGCCATCAAACTGCCGGTCGGGCGGCCCGCAGAGACCTCACCGGAGCCGGGCGCGCGCGCCGCGGGGAGCAAGCCGGTGGAACCATGGGGAAGGCAACAGCTATCCGGGGAGACGAAGGGGTGCGACACGGAAGCCACCCCGACCGCTCCGGAAAGCGCCACCATCACGACGAGCAGAAGGCGAGCAGCAAGACCGGCCCATGGCGCGGACGCTGGCATCGCTCGCCTCTGCCACTGGCTTACGGTTCTTAATGGTGTGCGTCCGAGTTACTCCACCCCATGATTTCTCGATGCGTTGGTGCGAGCCGACCCACCAAAAGGCAGGTCAGAGCACGATGTGCGAAGTACCCCTTCGGTGCGATCGAAGCACCGGCAGAGCGGGTGAGCAAAACAACGTGGCCCCAGGGGGCGCCGGCCGTGACAGAACCCGAGACGGATCCGTCGACGGAACCGCCCTCCCCCCGCGTCCCAGGGCCAGCGGACGTCGGAGGGTACTCAGTCGCCGGGTGTGCGGACACGTCCCCGGAAGGGTCTGGCCGTTCGCCGGGGCTTCCGATGAACCGGAGCCCCCCCCCCAGCCCGGGCGTCCGGTCGATCGCGAACGGAACCTTCACGCGGGGGACTTTCAACTGGCGGCTCAACGGTCGGGGCGGCCGGTGGAGCTCTGCCCTCCTACGAAAGCAGTCGCTCGATCTCAGCTTGTCGTTCCAGCTTCCGATGCCTCGCCAATGCTGCCACTTCCCTTCTGCCGAGGGTCAGCATCACGACAAGGCCGGCCGCCCCGAATACGACCGCTACGACGATAGGAAGTGCAGCGCCGACCAGAGGTACCGCTGAGAAGGCGGTCCCCGGAACCAAGACCGGTTGGAGTTCGGCCGCGGCAAGGGAAACGAGCCCTGTGTAAGCCGGCTCGCCCATGATCACAGTGTCGGCTCCCGGGACGAGCGTCCATCCACCGCGTCCGACGAACTGGCTCAGCGCAGTCCCCGCGATCGGGGTCGTGCTGATCAACTGCCCGGTGGAGGCGTCGATCGCCGTGATGGAAGAGTAGCCGAGGAAGTACTCAATGTTGCGAATCGGGTCGATCTGACCCCCCAGTTCGCCGGAGTTGGGGAACTCGGAGTCCACGCCCCCCGTGCGGAGGTCGATCCCGACGAGCGAACTCGGGGAGGTGGCCGACGCCGGCTCGGAGGCGTAGATCATCCCGTCGATCGGGTCGACGCTGAGAGTCGGTTGCGAACCCGTCATCGGAGCGAACGTCGTCCACGCACCGGTAGCCGGGTCGATCGCCCTCAAGGAGGAATTCAGGGAATCCCACGCCAAAACCATGCCGGTCCCCGGGTCGAACGCAAGCGGAGTCGCGGTCGCGTACGAAACATCCAGCGGTGCCGTCGCCGTTACCGAGCGGGTCGAGACATTGATGGTCAACAAGTACGACGGGGCCGCCAACGCACGGCTGGGCGCCGTAGTCGTGGCGACGAACAGCCTTGCAGTACTGCCATCCCAGGCGAAGTAATTCATCCCGAGTCCGCCGGCGAGCGGTATGGTGCCAAGGAAGGCAGCCGTGGCGGCGTCCATCACGATCAGCGAGGAGTTCGCCGCCCCGTAGCAGGGCAGCTCGACGAGCGATCCCGGGCCGGGAAAGATGTTCTCGGCCGGACACGAAGCGGGCAGCGCGTTCTCGGCCAGCGGGGGTCCCAGGTCCGCTGGGAGGATCTCGACCCCGGTGTGCGCCACCAGGACGACGGTCGTGCCCGTGGTTCGGTCGTAGTATGGGAGCGAGAAGAAGGGCTGGGCCGTGCCATTGCCGCAGGCCGGCCCCTGATCACAGAGTTGCTTCGTGGTTCCCGACACCACCTCCAATCCGGGGGAGCCAGCGCCGCTCACGGGGTGCGAGACTCCACCCCACACCGTGAGACCTCCGTAGGAAAGAGGAGCCATCAGAAGGAACGCCACTCCAGCGCTCAGGATCAACAGTCGCGGGCGCACCCCCTGCTTGGATGAGGCCGCCCCGGTTACGGACACGGGCACAGGATGGTCGTGCTGTTAATAAAGTGACCAAAGTAACCAATGGTCGACAGACCTAGACGTTCGACCCTTCTTTCGGTGCACCTACTTGCCGAAGTAGGATACCACCGAATCGAATCCGGAGAAATGGTCGATCGCCGACTACTCGCGCAGAGGTCGGTCCAGGGCGGCCCGCCGAACCCGCGTGCGTTGGGAGTTAACCATCCCGCTGCGCCGACACGTCGAGTTCATGCGATCCTGGGTGGCTCCGACCGTGTCCACCGACTCACAAGAGAAACCCTTGCGTCTGGCCCGGTCCGCAGGAACCCACATACATTGACAGCTCGAATACAAGGCCGGAGGCCGTCAGGTTCGAGACGCTCTGGAATTGGAAGAGGTCGCTCGTTCGCAGGGAAGTCCCCGTGGCCGGGATCCAGTTGACCGTGGATGGCGAGGGTGGCCCCTGCCCGACGCGCCAACTCGAAAGGGACGAGTTGAACACCGCCTCCGCTCCCGAGGTCGAGTTGCGGACCGAAACTGTGTACTCGAGCGGGGAGTGCTGGAATGTCCCGTTGAGGAGGTCGAATCCGGTCCAGTTCGTCGAAGCGCCCCGAACCAGGTACGTGAACGTCACGTTGTACGTGAACCCGCCCCGGTTGTGCGACCATGTCCAGGAAGCGGGCGCAGAAAGCAGGAAGACCAGCGGCGGCGCACCGTCGCTCGCACCTCCCGCGGCAGGACACGCGATCGAAGCGGATCGTGGCGACGGGCCGACCCACGCCCAGTAGGCTCCGAGTCCGGCCAGCACGACTGCGATCGCGACAACGACCGCGACCAACCTTGAGGGCCGGTGCACGCGTCTGGGATGAGCTTGCGTGTATAACAACGGTACTTTGGTCGTGGGGGCGGACGCTAGGCTCTGTGCCCCCCTCCGGACCCGACCGGAGGCAGTGAATGAGTCGACGGATCGACCCCACTGTCGACCGATTCGCGTTCGGTGCGTGGACCGTACTCTACCGGACGTGGTGGTCGGCGTGACGATGGGCGCGTCCGCAAACCTCGGCTTGATACACAATTTGAAGGCGCTCGGCCCGGAGGCTGGCGGAACCGGCGATCACCCCGGACGTCCCTCCCGACGGGCGTTCGTCCCCCTTCGAAGGTGACCGGCTGCGGTTGGCGAGACGAGGGGTACACGAGGAACATCAGGGAGGACGAGGAAGAGTCTCCGTGGCTACCGCCCGATTCTCTCGGCCGCATACCGGTCGCGGGGGGCTTATTTAGACGGGCATGGGTGCAGGCCCCACGCATGGCCGATATCCCGCCCGGTTCGCTTGAGCTGGTTGTCTCGATCCTCCGGTCGAGCCCCGGACCGGTCCGCCGACGAAAGCTACTGACCGAGCTCGAAGCGGGAGGGCACCGGATCTCCCTGGCGGGCCTCAATCGCATCATCGAACATGGGACGCGCCAAGGGCGACTGTCGGACGGCCCGGACGGAGTCCGGGCAATGCCACCGAACGCATGACCTCCCGCGCCTCGGGGAAGGCGTCGAGCGCCCCGATGCCACCTTCGGCAGCGGCCGGGCCCGGGGGGAAGGAGCCGGTCGCACCGGCCCTTTACTGTGAGAACCGACGGCCCGCGATCCTCGGACCCTTCTGCGGAACGAATATCGCCGGCCGAAGCACGGTCGTGCTGAGTTCAACGCTGGCGATCGTCCGGAAACCGAGCGAATGAAAGGCCCGGAGGGCAGCGCTATTCCTGGCCGCGACTCCGACGGAGAGGGTGCGCCAGCGACGGATGTGCGCCTCGACCAGCACGGCCCGCAGTAGTTCAGCACCGAACCCACGACCGCGACTGCGGGGAGCCACGATGAAGGGCTCGATCTCGCAGGACTCTCTTCTCGGGAGCAAGCCAATAAGGCCCACGACCTTTCCGTCGTGTTCGAGCACCCGCAGGCTCTTGGACCCGTACTTCCGCATATGGGTACGGTACCACCGGTCCGGGTCTCGACCCCGTTGGCCTTTCAGATGATAGAGATCTCGATGCGTCCTAGAGAGTTCCCGGAAGAGACGTCGGGCCGCTTCTGAGTCGGATCTCTCATAGCGTCGAACTCGGGGCATGCTCGTACCCTTTGAGCGGACGGGACCCCCCTAGTTCAACGTTGTCCGGGCCGAGCGGCGCTATTGCCGGTCGGCCGCACCCCCCCCCCCGAGGTGCCGGC
>JAKAPG010000121.1 GCA_021823085.1 Thermoplasmata archaeon
GGATAAGGGCTGAAAGCATCTAAGCCCGAAACCCCCTCGAAAAAGAGAGACCTATGAGGACATTCGTAGAAGACGAGCTTGATAGAGCCGGGGTGTACGCGGAAAGCCTTCGGGCGATCCGTTCAGCCCGCGGCCACTAACGTCCGCAGCTACGTAAGCTGGCTGCATTCGGCAGTTACACAGAACGCGTGTGAAACCTATTCCCCGGTGCGGCGAACGCGGCACCGGGACCCGAGCTTCCTTTCGTCATCGCCGGGCACACGCGCCGGGGATTGAGGGTCGCGTACGCCATTTGGGGGACCGCCTTCGGAGCGACGATGCCGAGCCTCGGTGCCTCGCGAACGCACTGGCCCGTGTGCGCCTGGATCCACCTACGCCTCCCCCGGGCCCCGGCGCCGGTGACCTTGATGGGCGCCCCCCCTCCGCCGGATCCTCCCCTCGAGATCCTCGGGCGCAACCCGGTCCCGACCGATCCGCGCCGCAAGGTCTGGTCCTTCGAGGAGGACCACGACGCATGGGTTCTGCGCCTCGTCTGGGACGAGGACGATCCGAGCCTCCTCGCCGCGGAACTGCGCGCGCCGCTCTACGGGCAGCGCCCGACTCACGAACAGCTCGTGGAGTTCTGGGCCGCCGTCAAGGCGAAGACGTCGCCGCTCGGACCTCTTCGGATCGAGGGCGCGGATCCGAGACTGTCGGGGGATTGATGAGCTCGGGCGCGATCGAGCGCCTCGCGCTCAAGGTCGGGGAAGAGTTCTCCGTCTCCTTAAACGAGAACCGCACGACCGGTCACGCCTGGCGCCTCGAGACCCCCGGGGCGATCCTCGAGACGGTCCGAGAGGAGCGCGAGCGCTCTCCGCGTCTCATGGGAGCCGGCGGGGTCGTGACCTTCCGCTTTCGAGCGAAGGCTCCGGGGAAGGGACGCCTTGTGGCCCTGTACGAGCGACCGTGGGAGCGCGAGCCCGTCCGGCGGCGCATGTGGGACGTCGTGGTCGAAGCCTAGCGCACAGGATTTACGCGGTTCGGCTCCTTGCCGGACGTGCTCCGTGCGACGTTCCTGCACATCGAGGGAATCGGGCCCGCGCGGGAGGCGAGCCTGTGGCGCTTGGGCGTCCGCGATTGGTCGGACCTCCTCCTCGCCCCGGGCCTGGACGGCCAGCGGGCCCGCGTCACGGAGGCCGTCCGGGAGAGCGAGACCGCCCTCGCCTCGGCGGACGCCGCGTGGTTCGGTCACCGCCTACCCCGGGCGGAGCATTGGCGCCTCTACCCGGCGTTCGCGAAGACGACCGCGTATCTCGACATCGAGACGACAAGCTTGAGCCCGTACGAAGGCTACGTCACCGTCGTCACGGTCCACGCCGCGGACGGCACTCGATCGTTCGTCCGGGGGGAGGATCTCGAAGAGCTACCGGCGTACCTGCGACGCTATCAGGTCCTCGTGACGTTCAACGGGAGCCTCTTCGACGTCCCGTTCCTCCAGGTCCATTACCCGGGGATCGTGCCGCCGCCGGCGCATATCGACCTGCGGTTCCTCCTCTATCGGATCGGCCAGGCCGGTGGCCTCAAGCGGATCGAGGAGCGGCTGGGCATCGGGAGCCGTGCCGGCGTCGAAGGGGTCAAGGGCCTCGATGCCGTGCGCCTGTGGGAGGAGTACCGGCGCGGGAACCGCGCCTCGCTCGAACGGCTGGTCAACTACAACCGCGCGGACACGATCAATCTCGAGCCGTTACTTCGCCACGCGGTCCGCGAGCTCACGTCGCGCCTGCTTCCTCCCGTGCCGAAGGGAGTTCCCGCGCGCTGATGGCGCGGGCATCTCGAGGACCTTCGTCGGCAGGGGGGCGGCCAAGACCCCGGCTTCGACCGGGGTCGCGCGCAAACGGGCGAGGGCCAGCTCGCAGTACTCCCGAGAGGAGTCGATCGAGAGGAAGTGGCGTCCGGTCTTCCTCGCGACGGCTGCGACCGTGCCCGTCCCGCCGAACATGTCGAGCACGACGTTTGTCCGATAACTGTAGAACTTCACGAGGCGTCGGATGAGCTCGTCGGGGAAGGGCGCCGGATGCCCGCGCCGGTTCCGCTCGGGCGGGATGTGCCAGAACGCGTCCGAGAACGACTGGAACTCTTCGGCCGTGATGTCCGCCTTGGCCGGGTCTCCCTCCAGCTTCATCGGGCCCTTCGAGAAGACGAGGACGTACTCCCACGACGGGATCACGTGCGGGTTCGACGGGCTCCTCCAGCTTCCCCAGGCGGTCCGGCGGCCCATCGTCTGCTTGTACCAGAGGATCTCGGCGCGCAGGCCGAACCCGACCTCTGTGACGTCCCGGGTGAGATCGTGATGGATCGGGCGGAAGTTCTTGATCGAGGTCGGAGCCACGTTCAACGCGAAGCGCCCTCCGGGGACCAGCGCGCGGTGGAGGGCGCGCCACACCCCCTTGAGCCAGCGTCGGTACGCCGCGTACGAGCGATCGTCCGAGTAGCCGGCGTACCGGATTCCGACGTTGTACGGTGGCGAGGTGATCGCGAGGTGGATCGAGTCGGGGGGGAGTCGACGCAGAGTGGTCCGGGCATCCCCATGGATGACCTGATCCACGAGCTCGACGGCGGAAGCGACGGCGGAAGCGCGCACGAGGGCGGATGGGCGGCTCCCGGCTTAGGTCTTTTCGCCGGAGATGCGGAGCTTCACGGACGCCCGAGTGCCGTAGTTTGACGCGCGCGACGTAGATGGTATAATCTCGGCCGGTTCGTCCGCGGCGGGATATCATGGGTATCTCGCTCGGGGTTCCCAAGGAAACCGCCGCCGGGGAACGTCGGGTCGCGCTCGTTCCCGAGGTCGTGAGCCGCCTCGTCAAACAGGGCGTCACGGTCCGCGTCCAGTCGACCGCGGGCGACGCGGCCGGCTATCCCGACACGGCCTACGCGGCCGCGGGCGCTACCGTCGTGCCCACCGCGGACGGCGCGTTCTCAAGCGAGGTCGTCCTGAAGGTGCAGGGGCCGAGCGTCCCAGAGGTCTCGTTGATTCCGAAGGGCTCGCTCGTCGTCGCGCAGATGAACGCGTCGCGCAACCTGCCCATGGTCCGGGCGCTGCGGAACGGCGGCCAGACCGCGTTCGCGCTCGAGCTTCTGCCGCGGATCACGCGCGCGCAGAGCATGGACGTGCTGAGCTCGCAGGCGACCGTCGCCGGCTACCGGGCCGCGCTGATCGGCGCCGAGCTCACCCCGAAGTTCTTTCCGATGCTCACCACCGCCGCCGGCACGATCCGACCGGCGAAGGTCCTCGTCCTCGGCGCCGGGGTCGCGGGCCTCATGGCGATCGCGACCGCGCACCGGCTCGGCGCGATCGTAGAGGCGTACGACGTGCGGCGCGCCGCCGGCGAGCAGGTCCGCAGTCTCGGGGCGAAGTTCCTGGAACTCGCGATCAATGCCGAGGGCCAGGGCGGCTACGCGCGCGAACTGACTCCCGAAGAGAAGGTCCAAGAGGCCGAGATGGTCGATCGGGCGGTCGCCGAGGCGGACGTCGTGATCACGACCGCGGCGATCCCGGGCCGCAAGGCCCCGGTCCTGGTGCGCGCGCCGACGGTCGAGAAGATGCGCCCCGGATCGGTGATCGTCGACCTCGCGGCCGAGACCGGGGGCAACTGCGAGCTGACGCGAGCCGGCGAGCAGGTCGTGGCGCACGGGGTCACGATTGCCGGGCCCCTGAACCTCCCGAGCGACCTCGCCTTCCATGCGAGCCTGATGTTCGCGAAGAACCTCCAGTCCTTCCTCGGCCTGCTTCTGACGTCGGAGGGCGGTCTTGTGACCGATCGTTCCGACGAGATCCTAGTGGCCAGCCTGCTCGTGAACGCGGGCGAGATCACCCACGCCCCGACGAAGGAGCTGGCGGAGAAGTCCCCATGACCGCCGATATCTGGACCGCGTTGCTCATCGCGATCCTCACCGCCTTCGTCGGCTACGAGGTCATCAGCCGGGTCCCGACCCTCCTGCACACTCCGCTGATGTCGGGGTCGAACTTCATCCACGGGATCGTGCTCGTCGGCGCGATCGTCGCCCTTGGGTTCTCGACGAACAACGTCGAGCGCGGGATCGGGTTCGTGGCCGTCGTGATGGGGGCCATGAACGTCACCGGCGGCTACGCCGTGACGGTCCGCATCCTCGCGATGTTCGATCGGTCGAAGAAGAAGACGGGGGGCGCGCCGTGACGAACCCTTACCTCCCCGACCTGATCGACGCGGTCTACGTCGTCGCGGTCATCTTCTTCATTCTTGGCCTGCGGGCGATGAGCTCGCCCGAGACCGCCCGCCGCGGCATCGTGCAGGCCGGCGGCGCGATGCTCGCGGCCGTCCTCGTGACCTTCCTGACGCCGGGCATCGGCATCTCCAACTTCGCCTGGATCGCCGGCGGGGTCTTCGTCGGGGGTGCGGCCGGCTACGCCTGGGCCCAGCGCGTTCGGATGACGGCGATGCCCCAAATGGTCGCCATCTTCAACGGCATGGGCGGCGGCGCAGCCGCGGCGATCGCCGCGATCGAGCTCCTTGGATCGCTCACCCACAGCACTATCGCCGGGCTGAGCATCGCCGGGGCGATTATCGGCTCGACATCGATCGCGGGGAGCATCATCGCGTTCCTCAAGCTGCAGGGCTGGATGCCATCGAAATCGGTCGTCTTCCCGGGGCAGCAGGTCGGCAACACCGCAGTGCTGGCGGTGGGAGCGGCGCTCGGGATCCTCGCGGCCGTGACGGGCAACGCGATCTGGCTCGGGCCGTTCTTCCTGCTCGTCGTCCTGTACGGGTTCCTGCTCGCGCTGCCGATCGGCGGCGCCGACATGCCGGTCGTCATCTCGCTCTTCAATGCCCTGACGGGGATCGCCGTCGCCCTGGATGGCTTCGCGCTGGTCAACGGACCCCTGGGCGACGCCGGCTACGCCATGGTCGTCGCGGGGACGCTCGTCGGGGCCGCGGGCAGCCTCCTGACGGTCCTGATGGCCCGCGCGATGAACCGGTCCCTCACCAACGTCCTGTTCAGCGCCTTCGGTTCGAAGGAGGAGACGGGCACGACGATCGCGGGCTCGCTCAAGCCGATGGAGCCCACGGACGCGGCGGTGATGATGGGCTACGCAGGATCGGTGATCATCGCCCCCGGCTACGGCATGGCGGTCGCCCAAGCCCAGGGGAGGGTCAAGGAGCTCGCCGACCTCCTCGAGGCGCGCGGCGTGGACGTGAAGTTCGCGATCCACCCCGTCGCAGGTCGGATGCCCGGGCACATGAACGTGCTCCTCGCCGAAGCCGGGGTCTCCTACGACAAGTTGTTCGACCGCGACGAGATCAACAACCAGTTCCCGCAGACCGATGTCGTCCTCGTGATCGGAGCGAACGATGTCGTGAACCCCGCCGCGCGGCGGGCGGGCTCGCCGCTCCAGGGCATGCCGATCCTCGACGTCGACAAGGCGCACAA
>JAKAPG010000122.1 GCA_021823085.1 Thermoplasmata archaeon
CTGTCCAGCATCAGTGTTCTCGGGGACCTCGGGGACGGGTCAACGGAGCGAAGATCGGAAGCACCAGAACGGGGGAATGTGAAGGTGGTTTAAAATCCTTGTGGCGAGGGGAAGTGCCGGGCTGGTCGGGGCGGTCGTGGACCCCGCCGGAAACGCTCTAATCGGGGTGATCAACTACGGGACCGGTCCAAGACTGGTGGGCCGTTCAGACCTTGGGGGTGGCAGCGGCAGGCTTTCCTGGATTCCGAGTGGCCGCCCCGATGATCAGGAGGACGAAGCCGATTCCGAGGATGCCCAGATCCTTGTAGTCCAGGCCCGAAGAATCTCCGTGCCCCATCAGGTCGAGCGCGATTGCACCTGCACCGAGGAGGACGAGAAGCACGCCAATCACAAGGAGCGCTGTGGAAGCGGAGGCCATGGTTTCCCCACACTCCAGTGGCTATATCAACCTCTCGCTACCCCAGCATTTCAGGTCCTTCTGACTCCCAAATCCCCCTTTAAGGAACGAATGGGGTGGGTCCGGAAGCTTCAGGATGTTCAGTTGACCGGCGACAGAAGACCCGCTCCGGACCTAGATAGAGACCTCGATCCCCGGGACACGTTTGAAGAGCTGGACATCCCCGACATGCGGTGCCCGGGTGAGGAAGCGGACGAGCCGCTCGATCCCGAAACCCGCACCTGCCGAGGGGACGAAGCCCTCCGCCGCCTCGGAAAGGTAGGCACGGTACGCCTCGTTGTCAAGCTTGTCCCGGCCCATCCGGGTTCGGAGGCGTCCGAGATCGAACTCGCGCTCCGCCCCCGAAAGCGCCTCGCCAAATCCCTCCGGGTAAATGAGATCGTAGTTGAGGAAGTGGCCCGGGTCGCTCGGGTCCTCCCGATCGTAGAACTCCCTTCGGTGACAAAGGGCCCAGAAGGGCTGTTCGTGGGCCTGGGAGGCCGCGAACTCCCAATCCGTCCCGAACTGGCTCTCCAGGTCATGGGTCGTGTACACCCGGAACGGAGGTCGGAACTCGAATCCGGGCACACCGAGCTCCTCCAGCAACGGAAGGAAGTCGGACGCATGACCGTTCAGCGACAAGAAGTAACGCTCGACCAGGCGCACCACATCTTCCTGGCGTGCGAGCGCCCATTCGAAGTCTAGCTGGGTGAACTCGAAGAGGTGCTTTCCCGTGGCCTGCCGCTCGGCCCGCTCCAACCGGATGTTCGGAGAAAGGATGAAGATCCGATCGAGGTCCCGGACCGCACATTGTTTGTGGAGGATCATCGAGTTCATCGTGTAGAGGCGGGTGCCGAGGTAATCGACCTCCGGGGTCTTCATGATGGACGATCCGGGATCGGGACCTAGGGGGTCCGTACTGCGCCCGAGCATGACCGGGAGCAACTGGATGAAATGCTCGTCCTGGAAGAACTCGATCGTGCGGCGGATGAGCGCGCTGCCCACCTTCAGTCGGGTCACCAACTGTTCTCTTGCCCCGGGTGCATTAAAGGCCATGGAAAAGGGAAGGACGAGAAAGGTAATGAAGGAGGTTCACATTTTCCTGAATATATTACCGTACCGTCACTGTGACTTAAATACTAGATTGGATATACTGCAACAATGGACGAGCTCGACCGCAGGATCCTTCAGGAGGTCGATGGAGGAACGATCCGGTCCACTCAGCTTGCCCGGCGGCTGAATGTGCCCCTTTCCACGGTGCACTTCCGCCTTCGCCGGCTCGAGACGAACTCGGTCATCGAACGATACAAGGGCGAGGTCGATTGGCGCAAGGCCGGGTTCACCATCTCGGCCTTTATCCTCGTGACCACGGATGCGAACCTCCTTAAATCGCTTGGAAAGTCGCAAGACAAGCTGCTCCAGGAGCTTCTCGGCCTTCATTACGTGCGGGAGGGGCACATCATCGCGGGGGAGGCGGACATCCTCCTCAAGGTCATTGCACGCGATCCCGCACACCTCAAGGAGCTCCTGCTCACGCACATCGATGCGAAAGCGGGCGTCGTGCGCACGCGGACCCTCATTGCGCTCGAATAGGCCCCCGGAAGATCGATGGTGACGGGTACTTCGGATGTCCTCGTGATCGGCGGCGGGATCGTGGGGCTGGCCACCGGTCGGGCCCTTCTCCGGCACCACCCCGAATGGAAGATCGTGGTGCTCGAAAAGGAGCGGACGGTGGCCGCGCACCAGAGCGGTCACAACAGCGGGGTGATCCACACCGGGATCTATTACGCCCCCGGTAGTTCAAAAGCCGTGCTCTGTGTCCGCGGTCGGGCGATGCTCTTGGACTATCTCCAACAGCACTCCATCCCGTTCCGTATCTGCGGCAAACTGATCCTCGCGACCCAACTCCACGAGCTCCCGGCCCTGCGCCGGCTGGAGGAGCGAGCGCACTCGAACGGGATCCCGGGTTGCCACCGGCTCGAGGCCAAGGACATCCGCTCCATCGAACCGGACGCAGGCGGCATCGCGGGGCTCGAGGTTCCCGGAACCGGGATGGTCGACTACCGGGAGGTCTCCCGTGCGTACGCGAAGGACATCGAGAACGGGGGCGCCGATGTGGTGACCTCCAGCCGGTTGGAGGCGCTCGGGGTCGATGGGTCGGGTGTCCGCGCGCGCACTTCTACTGGGGAGTACCGCGCTCGATTCTTGGTCAATTGTGCCGGGCTCGGGTCCGACCTTGTTGCGAGGATGGCGGGGGTCCAAACCGCAACGCTCATCCTCCCCTTCCGAGGAGAGTACTACCGTCTGGGGAGGGCAGGGGCCGCTCGGGGGAGTCGACACATCTATCCGGTACCTGACCCCCGTTTCCCTTTCCTGGGCGTCCATCTCACACGGAAGATGAACGGGCCTCCGGAGCTCGGGCCGAATGCGGTCCTCGCATTTTGCCGGGAGGGGTATGGACGATGGGATTGGAACTCCCGGGAGATGATGATGGCGTTCTTGTTCCCTGGATTTTGCCCGATGGCGCTCCACCTGTGGCGGACGGCGTCCTATGAGTATCTCCGTTCGTTCAGCCGGGCCCAGTTCGCGGAGGACCTACGGTGGCTCCTTCCCGCCATCTCCGAGAAGGACCTGGTGCCGGGGGGCTCCGGTGTCCGCGCCCAGGCCCTCAGCTCGAAGGGTGCCCTCCTCGACGATTTCGTTTGGGAGCGGGGCCGGCGGTCCCTGCATGTGTTGAACGCCCCCTCTCCCGCGGCGACCGCATCGCTCGCGATCGCCGAGGAGATCGCCGATCTGGTGCCCTCTCAGTTGTAGGTTTCCCGCCGCAGGTTCAAGAGGGGAACGCCCCACGGAGACGGCCGGTCCGCAGGGTGCCACAGTAGCGGGAAAGGAACGGGTCTTCGGGGGCCGTGTCGAGCGCAAGGTCCACCGCGTGACGAGCGAGTCCGGGGGCCAGGCTCCAACCCAGCCGGAAGCCCCCGGTTGCCACGATGAGCCGGTCCCGGCGGCCGACCAGGGGCAACCCATCGGGCGTGGTGGGACGATAGCCCTGTTCCACGGGAACGTTCCCGTCGGACCCGAGCAATGTCCGAGCCCGGGACCACAACGCAGACGCTCTCCGGTTGTCGGCAGAGAAGGTGAAGTCCCAGCCGCTCGTGACCTTCACTCCCTGGGCCAGGGGGACGGCGGCCAGCCCCCAATCCGCAAAGATGACCGCGTTCCGGAGGGACGGGACCGGGGGTGCGGTCCAACCGTATCCCTTGACCGCGGTGATGGGGAGGCCGAGCCGTCGGCAGGCGATCCCCGCGGTGACGATCACGCGGTCGAAGGGGTCGGAGCCCTCGGAGGATCCGACCGTGCCATCGAGGCGAACCGAATCTACTTCGGCAATGGCCGTCCGCACCCCGGAGAGTTCCCGGGTGAGGCGATGGATGCAACGATCGGTGTCCAGCCAGCCCATGTCGGGGTAATGCAGGCTTCCCCCCCCGTCCTTCTCCTCCGTCACCTCGACCCGTTCCTCTGTCGGACGCGACCGGAGGTTCCGGAGGGCATCCTGGAAGAGCCGGGGCTGTTCGTAGCGTTCCGTCAGTCCCCCCATCCGGAATCCAAAATCGTCGATAGACTCGGCCAGGGCCGCGTACTCTCGGAGGGAGTGGCTCCCCAGTTCGGCGACCCGAGCGAGGTCCTCGGGGCGGAGCGTGCGTCCGAAGCTCCGGAGATAATTCGAGAGCCAACGTCGGTCCACTCGGCGTACCTGCGACGAACCATTCCCTAGATAGCGGAGCGCCCGCCGGAGGTACCGGAGGTTGTTGATCGTGTAGTAGTTGTGACCTTCCAGTATTCCGGCGGCGTGGACAGAGCCGGCTCCCATCCGGGACCTTTCGTAGAGCGTGACCTCCACACTCCGGGAGCGGAGGTAACGTGCGACAAAGAGACCGGTGATGCCCCCACCGACGACCGCCACCCGCATCGTATCCGGGGACGCTTCTTCCGGATATATCGGCGCTGCGAGCGTTCCCTGACCATACTATTATACTCCCAACCCATCGACCCTGCGAAATCGCATGCCCGAGCCCCAGCGCTACGAGATGTTCCTCATTGGCGGGTCGTACGACCCATCGAGCGGGAAGCCGGTCGTCGAGCTCTTTGGGCGGACCCGGGATGGCCATTCGGTGACCGCCCGATACTACGGGTTCAAGCCCTATTTCGAGTTGCGGGACCCCACCCCGGAGACCCAGGAGCGGGTGAAGCAGGACCCGGATTACGACGGTTCCCAGGAGATCACGCTCTTGGTGGACGGCAAGGACCGGCCGTGCCTCCGGGTGGAGGTGAAGCTTCCGCACGCCGTACCCAAGTTCCGGACTACGTACGGGCTTCCGGACGACGATACGAGCGTGCTTGCGTGCGACATCCCGTTCGCCCATCGTTTCCTCTACGACAAGTTGCGGGCCGGTTCAGCGACCGTGGCCTTCGCGGCGGTTCCGGAGCCCCCCGACATGGCCCAGCGCTACACCACGGACCAGGTGGTCCATATCGTCGGGGAGATCGAGAGCGCATTGCCGTTCAAGCCGGAGCTGACCTATCTTTCGTTCGACATCGAAAACTCGCTCAAGGACCGGCGGATATTCTGCCTGTGCGGCGTGGTGCAGCGCGGGGAGGGGCCCGCCGAGACCTTCGCCCTCGAGGGGGACGAACGCGCGATCCTTGAGGGATTCGTGGCGCAGGTCCGGAAGTGGGACCCCGACATCATCACCGGATACAACATCGGGGGCTACGACCTCCCGCTCCTCGAGGAGCGGGCGCAGAAGTTGGGGCTGCCGAAAGGGGCGCTCGCCTTCGGTCGCGATGGCGGCCCGCTCTCCGATTTCGGGGACCGGTTGTGGCGAGCCCACGGTCGCGTCATCGCGGATGCCTGGTGGTCGGTCCGTACCATCCTCCACCCGAAGCAGGAGTCTCTCCAGTTCGTGTCCAATCTGATGCTCGGGGAGGGAAAGATGGACG
>JAKAPG010000123.1 GCA_021823085.1 Thermoplasmata archaeon
GCGGCGGGCGTTCCGTACAGGAGGTGGGCCTGGTCGGCCAGATAGTCGAGCAACGCGAGGTCGTGCTCGACCACGAGCACCCCACGCTCGGTGCCGAGGCGATGAAGTACGCGAGCGATCTTGAGGCGGTGGACGATGTCGAGGTATCCGGACGGCTCGTCGAACAGATAGAGGTCCGCGTCCGTCGCCAGCGTACGTCCGATCGCGGCAAGCTGCAGCTCGCCGCCCGAGATCTCGGAGAGATGACGGTCCTTGCGCGCCGAGAGGCCGAGCTCGTCGAGAACGACCGAGCCGCGGGGGCCGCCCGCGAGCACGTGCTCCGCGACGGTCTCCTCCCGGTCCGCCAGCGCATCGACGTACTGGGGTTTGAAGGCGACCGTGAGCCCCCCCGTGCGGATCCGCTCCAGATGCGCGTGGAGCGCCGTCCCGCGGTATCGCTCGGCCACCGCGGCCCACGTCCCGGGATGCTCGTAATCCCCGAGATTCGGGATCTCCGTCCCGGCGATGATCCTCAGAGCGGTCGACTTCCCGGTGCCGTTCGGCCCGAGGATGCCGGTGATCCCGTGCGACGGAGGGACCGGGAGTCGGTAGAGCCGGAAGCCGTTGTACCCGTACCGATGCACGATCTCCGACTCCTCGGCCTCGGGCGTGTTCAGGATCTTGATCGCGTCGAACGGGCACTTGTGGATGCAGATCCCGCAGCCGATGCACAGGGTCTCCGAGATGATCGGCTGACCGGTGGGACCCTCGACGATGCACTCCTGCTGCATCCGGTTCACCGGGCAATACTCCGCGCACTCCCAGCGGCACTCCTTCGGATGGCAACGGTCGTTCAGCAGGATCGCGATCCGTGCCACGACTAGGCCTCCGTACGATCCGCGACGATCCGGCCGTCCTCGAGGCGCAAGTGGCGCTGAGCGCGCGCCGCGACGAGAGGGTTATGGGTGACGACCACGAGAGTCGCCTTGGCACGGGCGCGCGCCGCCTCGAGCAAGGTAAGCACGACATCCGTGGCCGCTCGGTCCAGCTCTCCGGTCGGCTCGTCGGCAAGGACGAGCCCGGGTTCGTTCGCGACCGCCCGGGCGATCGCGACGCGCTGCTCCTCCCCCCCCGAGAGCTGGTGAGGAAGCGCGTTGGCCCGGTGATCGATCCCCATCTCCCGGAGGAGTTCGTGCGCGCGCTCCTCCCGCTCCGGCCGGGCTACGCCCGCGGCCCGCATCGGCAACGCAACGTTCTCGATGGCGGTCAACGTCGGCAAGAGGTAGAACCTTTGAAAGATGAACCCCACGCTCGTGAGTCGAAGGCGGGCTCGCTCGCGCTCGGTCCTTGCCGCGACCGGACGCCCGTCCCAGCGGATCTCACCCTCGCTGGGCACATCCAGGAGCCCGAGCAGGTTGAGGAGGGTCGTCTTGCCGCATCCGCTGGGCCCCTCGATCGAGACGTACTCTCCTCCGGGTATCGAGCCGACGAGGTTCCGCAGGACGAAGACCGGTTCGCCGAACCCCTCGTAGCTCTTGGAGACGCCTACGAGATCGATCGTGGGTGCGCTCACCGGAGCGCCTCGGGAATGTTCAACCGCAGGGCCGCGCGACTCGCGAACAGACTGACGAGAGCTGCGAGGCCGAGAACGCCGGCCGCGATGGCTCCGAGGATCACGGGATCGTAGACCGCGAGCGACGCCGCCGTTGCGACCGCCCCACCCGCATACCGGGCGAGAACCGTGTCGATCAGATATCCGCTCAGCACACCGGTGGCGACACCCAGCGCGGCGAGGGATACCGCTTGAATCGCGATCTCGGTCGCGAGGGTGCGCGAAGGCAGCCCGATCGCCCGGCGGATCCCGATCGATCGACGCTGAAGCTCGACGCGTCGCACGAGGATGATCGCGAGAAAGAACAGGCCGACGGTCAGCCCGACGGAAGAGAGCGCCAGATAAAAGCCGGTCAGGATCGCGCTCGCGGACCGGAGCTGTTGCGATTCCTGCAACTGGGTCGTCACGCCATAGTAGGGCGCCAGCCGCTGGATCTCCGAGGCCACCCGGCTCACGATCGCGGGATTCGTCGTCGCGGAGCTCACGAGAGCGACCTGGATCTGGTCGGAGGAGTCGAGCAGCGTGCTTCCGCCGTCCGCGCGGGCCAGCCCGCCCATCACCTGCAGGTCGGACAGCGGCAACAGCGCCGTGAAGATCGTCGTCGCGCCGAAGCCCGATGCGCTGATGTTGAACGTACCCGTGACGGTAAAGGGAGTGGCGAGCGAGCGGTTGGTGCTCGGGCCGAGGCGGATCGACTCCCCTCTCACAATCCCGTGCGCGACCAAGAACGGGTAGGCAAGCAGCACATCGTTGGACGGGGTTCCGTTGTAGGTGCCGTTGTCGAAGTGGGTCGAATCCGTCGGATCTCCGAGAGGCAACGGCGCCGGGAAGAGCCCGGCCTCCAAGGGGCCGAGCGTCGCCGAGAACGCCCGCGGGATGACACCGTCTGCCTCGACCGGAGCGACGGCTCCGTTGTCGAGGAAAGCATCGAGGTTCAATGTCAGAACGGGCGAGGCGGCCGCGACGTCCGTGAGGTTGTCGATGGACGCGGCGAGCGCATGGGAATCGCGGATCCCGTGGGTTCCGGCCGCGTTCACCGTGATCTCGTAGCCCGAGTTCTGGATCGAACGAAGCTCATGGGCGGAAACACCCCCTCCGACACTCACCAGCACGACCGGTAGCGTGACCGCGGCTGCGATGGCCGCTACGGCTAGGATGAGCTGGAGTCGCGCGTGCGCCGCTTGGCCATGCCGGCGCTTCATGGGGCCCGGATCTCCTCGGCGATCGGCAACGTGACGGCGCGGGCGGCCGGTACGACCGACGCCCCGAGGCCGATCGCGATCACGACGAGGATCCCGACCGCGATGACGGCGGGTTCGAAGGAGACGAACGAGAACCCGGCCGGGAGTCCGTGCACGAAACCATCGAGCGCGAGGTTCATGACATACGAGGCGAGGTAGGCGAGCGGCAGTCCGACGGCCAACCCGATCAACCCGAGGTAGACCGACTCTTCGACGACGCTCCCTCCGACCGACCACGAAGGAATGCCCAGCGCTCGCCGCAGGGCGATCTCGTTCGAGCGTTCATCGACGCTCATCAGGAGCACCGCCGTCGTGAAGAGGGCGGCGACCACCAGCGCGAGCGCGGCGACGATGTCCCCGAAGGTTCGGTACAGGTTCACGACGTTCTGGACGGCGCCCAGGATCGATCCGATGGTAAAGACCGTCAATCCCGGATATGCGGTCTCGATCAGGTCTCGGTCGCGGTTCGGGTTCGAGTTGTCGTACAGGTGGACGAGCACCACGCTGGCGTAGTCCTGGGACGGGGTGCCCGCTCCGATGACCGATTGGAGTTGGGAGAGGTAGGTGAACGCCAGCAGCGAGGAAGGGATCAACCAGAACGGCCCGGAGATCCCAACCACGAGGAAGGGGGTGGCCGAGCGATACCACGACCCGACCTGACCCGGGCCGCTCGGCTCCCCTTGCCCCATCCACACCAGCTGCCCCGGGACGACGTGGAGGATGCCGGCCAAGCCCTGATCGAGTACGACCTCGTTCGTCGCGTTCCCCCGCCAGGTTCCGTTCGAGTAGTGGGGGTCTCCCGGGTAGGTGAATCCCGGCCCGGTGTAAACGGGGGGAATGTCGATCCCCGCGTTGTCCGAGGGAATCCAGCCGATCGTGTACGACGTCGCGATCGCCCAGTTGGAAGGGATCGCGGATCCGTTCGCCGATGCGTTCGCACGGGCCCACATGGAGGCGTTCCCGTAGCTCATGTTCTCGATCAACCACGGGCTCGCGGTCTCGACGTTCGAGTCGTTCTGCGGGATCCCACGGGCGAGCGGGTGGGCGCCCGAGATCTCCGGAAACGTTGCGGCCGAGAGGCTCGTGTTCGCGCTCGTCACCACGAGGTCGACGCCGCTCTGCGCCGCCAGGGACGTCGCGCTGGACTGGATTCCGGCCGATACGGCCAGGAGTACGACGACCAGCGCGGTCGCGAGGCCGATCCCGAGGGCCGTCAGCGCCGAGCGGCCGGGCCGGCGCCGGATCGCGTCCAGAGCGGTGCGCATCGTGCTCCTCCGCTCACTTCGCGGTCGCCCGTCGCAACGCTCCCAGCGTCGTGCGATGGGAGGCACGCACGTTGTACTTGTGGATCGACTCCTCGCTCACCGTCTCGGCGCGAACCTCGACCTCGTCGGGAAGCAGGGGGAACCGGACCGGGAGGTCAGCGAGGAGCTCGCGAAGCACATCCTCGACGAAGCGCGGCCGCCGGTGAGCGGCGAGGACGAGTCGAGCCTCGTCGCCTCGCTTCAGGATCGCGTAGGTGGGGGAGGACTGGGCGTGGGCAATCGCAGCCAGCAGATCATCGACCTCGATGTCGACCCCGTCCGGCGCGTCCAGTTCCAACCGGGTCCGGGTACGCTGGTTGTGCGTGATCATCGGGAGGTCCTTCCACGCCGGGTCCGCGAGCTGCGGGTATTCCTCGGCCAGAAGTTCACGGCAGCTCTCCATCGCGCAGGGGCACGCCGTCATGCCGACGGATTCCGCCCCGATGCTACGCATGACCCGCGTCGATCCGTCGGCGCGGATCGCACGGCTCTCGGCCAGCAGCAGAACGTCCTCGTAGCTCTCGCGTCCCGGAGCAATGCCTTGCCGTACGAAGTACTCGGCATTCGCGTTGACCTGAGACTCGGAGGCATAGGGATGGCGGGCGAGCAGTTCCCGGGCGATCGACGAGCACGCCTCCTCCAGGCTTCCCACCGGGTGCTGGCTCGTTCGCTCTGTGATCTCGGCGAGGATCTCGGCGTTGCGAGACAGATCCGACCCCTTGCGAGCCGCGGGAAGATCGATCGCGACGGAGAACTCCGCGCTGAGCACCACCTCGCGACCGGTCCGAAGGACGTGAATCGGTTTGCGGACCCCTTCGATCCCGACCCGCCTCAGGTCGAGGTGGCCCCGAGCCGGGGAGATGGCATGGACGTCCGGCATCGCCCGCTCCACGGGGAGTCGAGTCTTATAGGGGTTCGGGCCCGCACTCCGCGGCCCGCATACGGCCCCGGAACGGCCATATACCGGCCACCGCCCTAGACGGGGGATGGCAGAGGCACTCCCTCCCCCGAACCTCCCGAGTTCGTCCGACGCAGGCGCGTCCCCGAACTCGGAGCGCGAGGCCCTGATCACGGCCGAGCTGAAGAAGATCTACGACCCCGAGATTCCAATGAACATCGTCGATCTCGGACTCATCTACGGCTTCGACTGGAATGGGGATAACGTCACCCTTCGGATGACCCTCACCGCACCGGGGTGCCCCGTTGCCGGGATCCTCGCCGAGGAGATCAAGACCGCGATCGAGAGATC
>JAKAPG010000124.1 GCA_021823085.1 Thermoplasmata archaeon
CGAAGTTCGTCAAGCAGTCCGGTGGCGTCACCTACCTTCAGCTCAACTACGGATACTCGGTGACGTTCAACGCAACGGCGAGCCGGGCGAACACCACCGACCCCTCGATCCCGGGAGTTCTCAGCGTGGCCCTTTTCAGTGCCCAGGCCAAGCAGTTCTCTCGCACGCAGAACAACTCGGTGAGCTCGGGCGCGACGTTCGCTACGCCCTTCTCGCTGAGCTTCCTCGGGAACGGCCTCTACTTCAACGGGACAACGATCGGGGGCCAGCAGGTCTCCTTCCTCGGCTGGCGCTACTACGTCAACCTGACCGTCTGGAGCGGGACCGGCGCGAGCGCGACGACGTCCTTGATCGTGCTGGTCAACGACACCCAGAAGCCGACGAGCGCGTTCAGCCTGCTCAACTCGGCCGGGGCCTACATCCCCCCGGGAGGCTCGGTCACCGAAGGAAAGAACTTCACCGCGCAGGTCACGCTCAACGGAGCGAACGCGACCGATCCGAACAACGGTTCGATCGTGAAGTACGTCTGGAACATCACGAACACGAACTCGAGCTTCCACTTCGCGAACATTACGCAGAACGCGCTCCCGCCGACGTACAAGTTCCCGGGCCGCGTGACGATCTGGCTCAGCCCCCAGACGGCCCCGTACACGATCAACCTGACCGTAACGGACCGAGCCGGTAATACGGCCTACTCGACCCAGAAGCTGACCGTGGCGGTGAACGCGACCACTCGACCGATCATGCAGGCGGCGAACTTCACCGGTCCGAGCACCCTTACGGTGGGACAGAGCTACACGTACTGGATCAACGTCACCACCGGCGGCGGCTCGGCTGCCGTGGGCCGGAACATCACGGTGGCCTGGTACACCATGAGCCCCAGCGGCACGGGTCCGAAGCACTTCGTGGTGCCGTCCACCTCCGTCAAGTTCTACAACTACTCGAGCGGGGGCATCGTGAACGCGACCCCGACCTACGTCGGCGTATACCCCGCCCTCGGCCTCAACAAGACCGTGCGCGCCGAGATCACCTGGTCTCCGAGCTCGACCGGCAGCTTCAACCTCTACGCGAACGTATCCGCCTCGAACGAGTTCGGGGCGAGCTACAACAGCGGGCCGCAGACGGTCGTCAAGGCGATCTCGGTCAATCCGAGCGCCCTCACCCAGGCCCTGATCTACATCATTATCGCAGCGGTCGTGGTCGTCCTCATCGTCTTCGCCGTGTTCTGGTACCGCCGTCGGGGCCGCCAACGCGCGCCTCGTGTCGGCCGTTCGGGCCTCGAGCGCGGCTCGCGAAACCGGGACGACCCGACGAACTAGGCACGCTCCCGAGGCGAACGCGTCGACCGGGGGCGACCGGGCCCCGTACTCGAGAGAAGGGAAACTTTCCGGCGAACGATTCGACGGGCGGCCGCGACGTTCCTACCCGTATGGGCCGACCTCGTCCAAGAGATCGACGTGGGTCAGGAGCATGCGTCGGCAGCAGTAGCGCGTGAGGCCAAGCTGGTCGAGCACGAGGCCCGGCTCCTCCCCGCGGGCCGTGCGTTCCCGATACTCGTCCCAGTGCTGGCCGATCACCGCCCCGCAGGTGAAGCAACGGACCGGCACCATCATCGTCATCGTGCGTTCTCCTCCCTCTCTAACGGTAGGACTTCTGCCGCCGGGCCCGCGCTCCGCGACCGCCGGGTCGCTTCGGTAGCTTGCGGCGCGGGTCGTTGACGATCAGCGAGCGATCGTAGTGCTTGAACATCTCATCGAGCGCCGGATCCTTCAGCCACAGCAGGAGGCCCCGCGCGACCGCGGTGCGCGCCGCGGAGGCCTGACCCATGATCCCACCGCCTTGAATGTCGACCGCAATGTCGATCCCCTTCCCGCGGTCGCCGATCATGAGCAGCGGCTCCCGGATCTTGAAACGGGCGAGTTCGGGCTCCACGAGCTCGAGCGGACGGTCGTTGACCCGCACGAGTCCGTGGCCCTTGCGAATGGTCGCGCGGGCGGTCGCCTCCTTGCGCTTCCCGGTGGCGAGGACGAGCTGCGGGGCCTTCAAAGACGTGCTCCGAGGAGGACCGAGATCTCGGCAAGCGTCATCGGAGAGCGAAGCGCGGGACGCGCCTGCGCTGCGGCGAGCGTCTCCGGGGTCTTCCCCTTGTATTCGGGAGGGACCCCCATATGGACCTCCAGACGAGCGAGCGCCTCTTTGCCGCGCGTCTTGAGGTGCGGGAGCATCCCTCGGACTGTTCGGCGGAAGATCCGGTCCGGGTACCGAGGGAAGTGGGGCCCGCTGCGCACAGACCCACGCGCACGGTTCGCCGTGTAGATGGAGACGACCGACGAGCGGTTTCCCGTAACGACGCTCTTCTCGGCGTTGACGACGACGATCCGCTCGCCTTCGAGAAGGCGGCGCGCGATCAAGCTCGCCGCGCGTCCCAGTACAAGGCCGGAAGCGTCGACCACCTTGGCCTCGGGCGCCGATAGGGCGATGGCGTCAGGCGACAATCCGCACCCCCACGCCGTCCGGCCGCCACTTCAGCATCTCGTGGATCGTGAGGACCTTCCCGCCCGCAGCGTGGACCTTGGCGCGGGCCGACTTGGAGCAGGCGAACGCGGCCACGGTGATCGGCCGAGAGAGGGAGCCCTCCGAGAGGAGCTTGCCGGGGACCACGATCGCCGCGTCGCTGCCGGCGGCGCGTTCGAGGTGCCCGACGTTCACCGGCAGGACCTGGTGGCGACCACGCTCGAGCCGGTCCGCGACCGCGCCCCAGATGGGGGCGTCGTTCGCGCGCGCGGCGCGACGGAGCTCCAGCAGGGCGTGAGTGAGCTCCGGGTTCTGTTTATCGAGAGTTCGGGCCATGCGGGGAGCGCCTCGACCCGGGTGCGCGATATAAGGATTGCCCGGCGAAATTCGTCGGTACTGTCGTGATGACGGCCGACGGTCACCGGCGAGGACGCCGAACCGACTCGAACGTACGATTAAATAGCGACCTTTGCCATGGATGCGGAAGAGGCCCCCGATGCGAAAGTTCCTCACCGAACTCCAAGGCAAGACCGTGATGACCGCCGATGGCCAGATCCTCGGCGTCATCGACAACTTCGTCGTCGACACCGTCACCGGCTCGATCGCGCATGTCCTGGTCACGCCGGGCGAGGATGTCGAATCCCGCCTGTTCCAGTCCGACACGGCCGGCCGCCTCGTGCTCCCCTTCAAGAGCATGCGCGCGGTCAAGGACGTCGTCGTGGTGGACATTGGGAAGTGAACCTCCGGCACCGCCGCTCGTTAGCATCGTCATCACGGTCCGCAACGAGGAAGGGCACCTGGCGTCGCTGTTGGACAGTCTGATCGTTCAGGAACCCCCGTTCGAGATTCTGATCGTTGACGGCGATAGCCGCGACGCCACGTTCGCCATCGCGCAAGAGTACGCCCGACGCTATCCGGATCGAGTGACCGCGACCCGCCGACCGACCTCGCGAGGCGCCGGTCGGAACTTGGGCGTAGAGATGGCCCGCGGGGAGCTCGTCGCGTTCACCGACGGAGACTGCGTCGCGGACCCGGCGTGGCTCGCGGGGATTCGCCGCGGATTCGCATTGGCGCCGGTGGTCGCGGGGCGGACCGTTCCGATCGTGGCCTCGAAGTTCGGCGAGCTCGACAGGGTCGAGCTCTACCTCGCGGGAAGCGACGTGACCTATCCTTCCTGCAATCTCGGCTACCGCCGATCGCTCTTCCGGGAGCTCGGGGGATTCGATCCCCGTTTCATCACCGCCGAGGACATCGACCTCAATCTGCGGGCGGTGCGCGCCGGGGCATCCATCCAATACGTCCCGGAGGCGGTGATCCTTCATCGACCCCGCGCGACCTGGCCCGCGTTCGTCCGGCAGGCGTTTTGGAACGGCTACGGCCGCAAGCAGCTCACCGAGAAGCAGGGAAGCCTCTGGGAGCGCTACCGCATCGAACGGCTCGCCGCGGGGCAACGCGGGTACGTCGCGATGATACGCCTCGGTGCGGCGGTGATCGGTTATCTCGCGCGGGTCCTGACGGGGGGCAGGGACCGCTTAGGGCCGGCGCCGCCCGGTGAGAGGACGCGCCCGCGCGCGGACGGACCCTCTTAGGCGCGCCCGGATTTCTGAAGCTCGAGCAGATCCTGCGTACTGACCTTCTCGCCCTTCTTGAGACGGGCCAAGAAGTCCTCTTCCTTCGGAGGCTCGCCCTCGTCGGTCCACGAACTGGGCACCCGCCCTCCGCGGGCGGCGTAGAGCAGCTTCTCGATGTCCCGGACCTCCTCGATCGCCGCGATGTGCGCCCGGTGCTCTTCATCGGCCCGGCTCTTGGTCTCGATCAGCTTCGCTTGGACCTCGTCGGCCTGTCGGCGGAGTTCGTCGACGCTCTCGTAGAGCGTGACCATGGCGTCGTGCGCCCTCTGGGCCTCTTCGGCGAGCTTCCCGACCGCCGCGTGATGGGCCTCGGCCTGGGCCCGGGCCTCGTTCATCTCGCCGAGCGCCTTGTCGATCTCGGGATCGCGGCGCAATTGCTCGTCCTGGTCGCGGATTGCCGCCTCCAGGCGCTTCATCTCCTCGATGAGCCGCTTTTCCTGATCCCCCGTGAGGGCGGTGGTCATGTGGCGAAACTCGAGCTCCTTGAGCTCCTTGCGCAGTCGCCAGACCGGGACCGCGCCCGGGCGGGGAGCTCGATTGCGCTTCAACTCCTGGAATCGGTCGCTGGCGGTCTGCAGCCGTTGGTTCCATTCCTCCCGGAGCTTCTTCTCAGCGCGGACCTGCTCGTTGAGCGTGTCGCGGTTGCGGCGGTGCTCCTGGGCCTCGGAGCTCTGCCGGTGGAGCTCGTCGAGGATCCGACCGCGCTCGTCTGCGAGGGTCCGAGACTCGGCGTTCAGGCGGTCCCGCTCGCTGCGGTGCTGGTCGGCTCGTTGGTTGGTCTCGAAGCGCTTGCGCTCGAGTTCGAAGGTCGCGTCGGCCACAGGCCACTGTCTCCGCGCCGATAGGAACGGAAAGTGACATTCGAGAGAGGGACCCCATAAAAGCCTGACGCGGCCGCGGCGGAGCGGCCACCGGCCGGCGGTGGGGAGGTTGCGAGTTCCGCGCTACCCTAATATCGGCGACCCCGCTCGGATTCGAGTGTGGAAGAGGTCGGACGCATCTTCGGGGACGTCGGGCTCGGCCGCTTCCAGCTGAGCTTGAGCCGCCCGGTCGAGAGGGGCGACTACCTCTCGGTCCCCGACGAGAACCACGGGTACGTCCTCTGCCAACTGGACGACCTCCAGCGCAAGAGCGATCTCGATCTCGAACAGGCCGGCGCGCTCACTCCCGCCCAGGAGACCGAAGTTCGCGAGAGCCTGCTGGG
>JAKAPG010000125.1 GCA_021823085.1 Thermoplasmata archaeon
GATCTCCGATGATACTCGTACGCTTTCCCTGAAGACCCTGACAATCGGGGGCCGGTCCGTGAAGGTCTTCCCCCCTCCTCAGTCGAGCACTGCCTTCGAAGATTTCGTTCGATTCGAAACCAACAACACCTCGGGAGAGCGGTACCCGGGCGGCCGACTCGAGCTGCTGAAGACCCAGATTGAGACCGAGGGGGAAAAGGCAGTCGGGGAGCTTGAGGCCGAGTTACGGAGGCAGCGCCTTGACCTCGAGAAAGCCGAAGAAGTGCTTTACCGAAGCTACACGGGCGAGAGCGTCTACGTGGACCGACACATTCGCCAGGACAAATACGGGACGACTTACGAGAACGTGAGTCGCGACCGGGCGACAGTGTTGCTACAAGCGGTGGGACTCCTAACCTCCTGGGATCGATGGGCCGGGACGCCCATGAGCGGCGGATCAATCTCGTCCGAGAAGACTTACTATTACGGCCTTACGGAGAGCGGAAGCAGGGTGGGCCACTTCTACGCCGAAAAGCGAATCGGTTCAAAGCTGGATGAGATTCGAACAATCCTGTCCCGGCATCCAGTACCGTTCGGTCAGTTGGTGTTGATCGGGACAAAGGGGAGGCTGGTCCTCTGGAACTGGAGCGAATGGCACCCTGATCCAAGCAGAGGACTGGTCTCCCTCGGCACGATTGAGAATCCCGAGCGCTATGTCGCATGGCAATCACCCTACGATCCAGAACATCAGTTGGACGTACGACCGGAGGAGATGGCCTGGCTGAGATCCCTGGTAACTTACTCGGGTCTTCGCGCAAGGGTCCGATCGTTGTTCGACGAGTTTGAGAAGGCAGGGCTCGCGGTTCGTGGTCTAAGAATCTCCTCTCGGGGGCGAGCCACGGAGCACCTCTCGATTCCTGCCGAGATCTTCTCGCGACACGATCTCTTCGGTGATTGGAGAGCACACGTAGATGTTGAGGTACTGAAACGGTTCCAAGCTGCTGCGCTGATAGCCTTCATCGAACTACCGACTCGTTATGAACCGATCAGCCGCGAGGACTTCCATTGGCAAATCCAAAACGCCGGACTTGCGTCAAGCGATCTCGTATCTCTGCTCGATGAGCTCGAGAAGGAAGGTGTCGGTTTCAAGATGATGAAATCTGGGAGATCTCCTTACGTGGTGTACGATCGAGAGGAGCTGGCCCGAAACTGCGACCGGATTTTGGCCAGAGCGGCCTCAAGAGTTCTGGGAATCGACCTACGTCCCGGGTCCAGCCAGTCGGTGTGACAAGTTCTAAACCATTATTGATTCGAATCCGTCCGGGCCCATCGCATCTAACGGTTCATAACTTGCTCCCCGCATCTTCGATGCGCACCGTGGATCGCAGCTCCGGCGGGAAACGGCACCGGCCTCTTTGCGGTCGCCGGTAGAAGATCAGGAAAGGGTTGGTCGGGCCGACCCCGGCTCAGTGAGCGCCGCAGCCTTCGGCCCCGCAGCCGCACCCGCCGACCTCGGCCCCCTCTTCGGAGCCGGGCGAGCGGATCTGGGCGAGCTTCGGCGCGTTGATCTTGAACCCCGTCGCGTCGAGGCTCTGGACGAAGTCGATCGAGCCGCCGTCGAGGAGCTCCGCGCTGAGGTCATCGACCCACAGGGAGAAGCCGTCCACCTTGACCACCTGGTCGCCGGGACGCTGGAGGTCGAAGGCCATCCCGAAGCGAGGACCGCTGCCGCCTCCGCAACCGCACCCTCCGCCACCGCATCCGCCACCGGACTCTTCGAGGTAGACTCGCACACCGGTACCGGGGGTTTGGCTCTGGATCAGTTCCCGAACCTGGGCTCGCGCTTCCTTGGTTACGTCCACCCGCAAACTCATGTGTTCGGGGCCCTCCTCGCGCACCCCGCGAAGTACACCCGGTCCGTGGTATTTAAGGCTCAGGGACCACGCGGCTGTCCGCCCGGTCGCGCCCTCCTTAGGCGTTGAACGACTTTCCGCAGGAGCAGGTCTGCTTCGCGTTCGGGTTATAGATCTTGAACCCGGACTCTTCCAGGCTCATGAGGAAATCGACTTTGACGCCGTCCAGGAGCGGCGCGCTCGCCCGGTCCACGACGACCTTGACCGATCCGCCGTCGAAGGCGACCTCATCGCCCGACTCCTGCTGGTCGAACGTCATCCCGTAGCTGAGGCCAGAGCAGCCTCCGCCCTGAACGAACAACCGGAGGGCGCTGCCCGGCTTGTTCTGCCGCTGCATCACCTTGAGCACCTGGTCCTGGGCGGCCGGCGTCAACTCGACCTTCACCATCGTTCCCACCGGCCGAACTAGGCGGGTGGGGGGATAAAACGACTCCGTTGCGCTCGCGCGGCGGAGCGCCCCCGCGGGGATCGCCTCGGAAGGGAGGGCCGAGCAGGTTTATTGACCCGAATCCTCTGCGAGGTGTCCATGTGTCGACTCTTTGGCCTTCTCGGTGAGCCTCACCAACCTCCCGACCACTCGCTGGCTCGAAGCGATCGCAGCCTCCTTTCGCTCGCGAACGTGCGCGAAGATGTACGGCAAGGCGAAGGGTGGGGGATCGCCTGGTACGGCCCCGACCGGCGACCCGTGGTGGTGAAGGGCATCGGCTGTGCGGCGGATCCCGGGGAGCGAGAAGCGTACATGGCCGCTTCGGCACGCGCTCGGACCCCGCTCGTGCTGGGCCACCTTCGGAAGGCCTCGAATCCGAAGAAGCTCCCGCGCGAACGGCTGCTCGGGCTCGCGAACAGCCAGCCGTTCGTGCACGGAAGCACGCTCTTCGCCCACAACGGGTCGATCCCGCTCCCCGACGCGACCCGATCGCTGTGCGGCCGCTACGAGTCCGAGATTCGCGGGGTGAACGATAGCGAGGTGCTCTTCTACCTCGTCCTGAACCACCTGGACATGACGTCGGACCCCGCACGCGCGTTCGCCGACACCGTCGCAGACCTCACGAGGATCTGGAACCAAGAGGGCCGGCCCGGGAAGTTCGCGTATTCGGGACTGAACGTGCTGCTCGCCTTGGGCCCGCACGAGCTCTGGGCGTTCTGCCTCTCCGCGGGCGAGCCAAAGCGTGGACTGCGCGACAAGACGGTACCGTACTACCAGATGACCTACGCGGGGGACACGACGCACCTTCTGGTCGCGAGCGAGGTTCTCGACACCACGCGCACGGACTGGAAGCCGTTGACGAACGGGAGCTACCTCGTCGCGCAGGACGAGCACGGTACGGTGCGTTTCCGGACCGGAGCGATCCCGCTCGCCCCCGGGCTCCGGGCCGCTCCCGCTCTCGCGGCGGTGTGAACCTCGACCCACGGCGGGAACCATGGCCGCCTCGATGATCAGCGGGCCGGACCTCGGAGGCGGGTACCTCCATCAGCTCACAATGGACGTCCGGGGATCCCCGAACCTGTTCACCTATCACGCGCAGGTAGGGGGTCCGGACGCGGGAGGTCCGCCGCTGGGTTCCCTCGCCCCGCTCGACTTCCGCCATCCCAAGACCGCGTGCCCGTTCGGCGGGCCCCGCTGCTGGGAGCGGGTCTTCGAGCTCCCGAGCACGTTCCAGGCGCGCGTGCGCCCGGCCTACAACCGCTTCCGCTTCGTCCTCTCGGCCCTGCTCGAGCAACTCTACGCGGGCCGCGCCCCTACGATCGAGAGCGCGCTCGGGGAGATCGCCGGGCGGCTCGGAGAGCCGAGCCGTGCGCTCGAGAAGTTCTGGTATGTCGGCGGCTCGACCGCGGCGTGGTTGCAGGGGGCGGATATCTCCCCGCACGACATCGACCTCGGCACCAACCGCGACGGGGTCGACCGGCTCGCGCAGTCCCTGGTCGAATACCTGATCGAGCCCGCCGCCCCGACCCACTGGGGGAGCCGTCCGGTCTACGGAGCTCGGGCGTTCGTCGGGACGATGCGGGACGGCGCCCGCGTCGAGTGGAGCGTCGATCGGAAGCCACCGCCGGACGGCGGAGAGCCGGAGTGGTCGGCGGACCCGCGGCACGTGCGCCTCGAGACCCTGGACTTTCACGGGCACCGGTTCTTCGTGACGCGGCCCGAGTACGCTCTGGTCCGCGCGATCCGACAAGGAACGGCCGAGCGCATCGAGAAGATCGAGCGCGCGGTGCGCGCCCTCGGACCGGACCGGGAGCTGCTCGCTCAGCTCGCGGAACGCGCGCGATTGAACGCGGCCGGGCGCGAGATCCTCGCGCGCCTTTGAACCCGCTTCGTATCAAAGCGCAAGTTCATGTGCCGGAGCGTCGCGCCCTCGGCGATGCTGACCCAGCCCGCGTGCGTCGTTCCGGAGCACCTGACCCCGCACGATCTCGTGGCCTACTACCACTGCCCGTTCGAGATGGAGCTCACGCGGGCCGCGCGCGAGTCGCACCGGACCGGGGGCGTCGTCGTTCCCTGCACGCCCGAGCGCGTCGTACCCCTGCGTCACTCCCCGCTGTTCAGTCCACCCCTCGGTGACATCGAGGTCGTGCCGGGACGGCTCGATATCGGTCCCGAGGACTACCTCGTCTACGAGGACGAGGGAGAGGACGACCTTCCGATGCTCTTCCCTCCCGAACGGGTCCGTCGGGATCCGCGCTTCGCGAACGGGGTCGGGAACCTCCACGATGCCGAGCTCGGGTTCGCCGGGCGTCCGGACCTTGTGATCGCCCGAGGGGACGACGCGCTCGTTCCCCTCGAGTACAAGGAGACCCACCTCTTCGTCGGCTACCACGAGGCCCACGGGCGTCTTTTCGACACCGTACAGGCGATCGCCGAGTGCTGTCTCGTCCATGCGGCGTTCGGACGTCGCCCACCGTATGCGCTGATCCTCTACGGAGACCGCGCGGGAGACGGCGAGCGCGAGGGGTTTGTCCGGATCCCCTACACCGAGGCCGGGGAGCACTGGCTGCGCGCGGCGCTGATGCAGGTCCGTGCGGACCGGGAACGCGCCCCGGTTCCGCTCGAGCGCAACTGCGCCGGATGCGAGCCGAACGGCGAGGGACGATGCCGGTTCGCCGCCGCGCGCTACGACGGACCGCACCATCGTGCGAGCTGGCACGCACAGCCCCGGTAGCCGGCGGTGTCGCACGGATTCAGAGATCGTCGCAGCCGGACCCACGACAGTGGTCGAGGCGGGCGTCCCTGCGCATGGTTAAATAAGAAGTCGAACTCGCTGACGGGCCGCGCCGCGGCTCGTCCGCGGAGGCGGTCCGTGCACCCGCAGAGGCCGGAGCCTCTCCGGGGAAGGGCGAAAGGCGGACGTCCCGGGGGGACGCGAGCCGATGACGCCGATCACACGCGTTCTGGACGCTTGTCGAATGCAATCAGTGTAGCTGACTCCTGTC
>JAKAPG010000126.1 GCA_021823085.1 Thermoplasmata archaeon
GCGTCGGTTCATCGGATCGACCGCACCCGCCTCCTCCTCGCGGAGGACCCGTACCTCGCCGAACCCGAACCGTCGGATGAGGTAGGCCTCGGCCGCGCGCAGGATGCCTACCTCGTCGATGCGCACGGGAGAGAGCGGCGCCTCCGACCGTAAAAGTGGGGCAACGCGCTGCACGTACTTCGGGACCTCGTCCCGGTGCGCGGCGACCTCGGGATGGGCGAGGGCGCGTTCCATGATCGCGGGGACGGTCGGCGTGATTCCCCGGTCCAGGATCTCGCGCATCCAGGTCTCGACCTCCCGCTTCCAAGGCGCCGCGACGAAGAAGAGGGCATCCTCGGGGATCGGCCCCTTCTTCTCCAGGATGGGCCGCAGCACGTGCCGGAGATCGTCCTCGACGGTGACCAGGAAGCGCTCGGCTCCTTCCGAGCCTTCCGAGAGAGGGAACTCGTCCGGGGTCGGGAACGGGGCCATCGCGACCAGTCCGCCGATCCGCCCCGCAGCGAGCTCCTCGGCGAGGTGCGGGGTGATCGGGGAGAGGAGCCGGATCCAGGCGCGTCCGAGCCGGTCGGTCGCGGCCCCGGAAACGCCCCCGCGGGCGTAGTACCGGCGCAGGACGGTGGGCACGGCGACGTAGATGGCCTCCGCCGCGTCGCGCAGGCGCGTCTCGGAGAATCCCTCGACCGCGCGACGGACAAGGCGGTGCATCTCGCTATCGAGCCAGGCGTCGAGTTCGGGCGTCCCGGCGGAGTCCCCGACCGTGCCCGCGACGAGCCGCTCCACGTCGGCCAGGCGTTCGGCCGCGGCATCGGCGAGCGCAGGGTTCCACTCGAGATCGAACGGAGGCAGGGCGGCGGTCGCGTAGGTCAGACGGAGCGCGTCCGCTCCCCAGCGCTCGAGCGCGTCGCGGATGGAGGGGATCGGTCCGCCCTTCGCCCGGACGTCCTTCTTGGAGACCTTCTCGCCGGATTCCGTGGTGATCCAGCCGTGGACGAAGATCCCCCGTGGCCAGAGCTCGATGGGCAACAGGCGAACGTGGGTCAGGAGGAACGGGGGAAAGTGGACCCGCTTGTGCTCCTTGCCGCCGATATTGAGGTCGAGCGGGTACCAGTACAGGAACTCCTCACGGGCCTCCCGGAGTACGTCGGGATCGACGGTCGGCTCGCCGACCCCCTCCCCGAGGAAGACGAAATCGAAGAAGGCATCCGTGAGCTGCTCGGTCGTCAGGCCCCGGCTCGCGACGATGCGGCGGACGATGTAGTAGGCCGGATAGAGCGTCGAGTCGGCGATCGGTTCGATGATCCACTCCGGGTCGAACGGGAACGGAGTTCCCAGCCAGCGGCCGCGACGCGTGCACGGGCGGTCGTCGATCCACTCGAGGATCGCCGGGAAGTCCCGGGCGTAATCGTCAGGGCGGATCGTGAGTCGAGGGAGGGCTTGCCGTGCGAGCTCCTTCCACTCGGGATCGCTGTAGCGCAGGAACCACTGGTGCGGGATCCGCCGGATGACCACGGCGTGGCCGTTCCGGCAGACCACGGGCTCGCTGAACTCCTGGAGCTCGAAGCCGAGGCCCGCCTCCGGGAGCCGTTCGGAGACCTTCTCGCGCGCATCGCGGACGGGCACGCCCAGGAGGTCGGGCACGGTCATGGTGCCCCGGGTGAACTCGAGTCGGTAGAGCCGCTCGGTCGCCTCCCGGAGAGCCTCCGAGTCCTCCAGCCGTTTCGCTCCGGCGGCCCGGTTGGCGCGTTCCGCCGGGGTTCCCGGCCCGCTGCTCAGCGGACGCTCCGAGGCGGACAGCTCGAGCGCGGGCGGCACGGCGAGGATGATCGGGGGCGTGCGCACCGCTTCCTTCCACTTGGGAGCTAGGGCCGCGATTCCCAAGGCATCGGCCGGGGAGTGCGCCGGGACCGCCATGACCACCCCCGTCCCCAGCTGAGGATCCACGAGCGAGCTCGCCAGCACCGGTACGCGGACCCCGGTCAGCGGGGTCACCACGCTCTTTCCGATGAGCTCGGCCGGCGGGACCGCGTGCCCGACCCGCCCCCCGTACTGTTCTGTGAGGCGCTCCGCGCCGGCGCGCGACACGAGGTACGTCTTTCCCTCGTGGTGCCAGACGCTCAGCCCTTCCTTCTCCGGGATCCAGACGTTCGTGATTCCGTAGATCGTCTCGGGCCGGAGGGTCGCCGCGAGGAGCATCCGCCCGTCCTCCAGGCGGAAGGCGAGCGTCGTGTACCGAACGATCTCGGCCGTTCCCCCGCGGGAAAGGTCGGTCTCGGACGGATCGACCGCCACCGGACCGCAGATCGGACACACCGGCGCGAAGTGGGTCTTCTGGACGAGCGCTCCGTGGCGCTTGAGCCGGTCGAACTGCCACCGGATGAACGCGCGGTAGTCCGGGTCGATCGTGGTGCAGTAGGCGCTCTCATCGAGGAGCAGGCCCATCGAACGGAAGACCTCGAGGTAGTTGCGGCCCAGGAAGCGCGCCGCGGTCTCGGGATCTTCGAGCTTGGGCCACTCGGCCGGATCGACCCGATGGCGCTCGAGTTCTTGCACGACGGCGGGGGTTCGGTCCTTGATCCGCTGCGCGAAGGTGACCGCGGGCAGCCCCGAGGCGTGGATACCGAACGGAAAGAACGTCTGGGCCCCCCGCATCCGATGGAAGCGGTGGAGGGCGTCGGCGTAGAGCAGGCCCCGGAGGTGGCCGATGTGAAGGAACCCGCTGGTCCCCGGGTACGCTACGATCGCGTAGAACTTGGAGCGATCGTTCCGGCGGACCGCGGTCGAGAGCTTGGCCTCGCGCCAGACCTCTTGCCAGTGGGTTTCCCGAGAGCGCTCCATCGCGGCGGCGAGCGAGTCGAACCTCGTATTTGAGCGGCACCCGATCCGCGCGAAGCTCGCGGGCCGGTCCGTGGGCCCGGGAGCGAAGAGCTCAATTGGTGCCCGAGAGCTTCGAGCGCGCGGATGCGGATCATCGAGACGTTCCACTCGATCCAGGGCGAGGGCCCGCTCACGGGCGTACGCACGACGTTCATTCGCACGGCCCGCTGCAACCTGAGGTGCGCGTGGTGCGACACGGCATACTCGTTCGGGCCGGGGCACGAACGCTCGATCCCGTCGCTCGTGCGCGAGGTCGAGCGGAACCGGACCGAGCACGTCTGCCTGACGGGGGGCGAGCCGCTCCTCCAGAGCGCGAGCGTCGAGCTCGCCCGCGCGCTGTCCGAGCGCGGGCATACCGTGGTGATCGAGACCGGCGGTTCGCTGGATGTCCGCCCGTACCTCGGCATCCCCCGGGTCATCCTGAGCGTGGACGTCAAGTGCCCCGGCTCCCGGATGGAATCGCACAATCGATGGTCGAACCTTCCGCTCCTCCGCCGGCGGGACGTCGTGAAGTTCGTGATCCAAGATCGCGAGGACTACCGTTACGCGCGGCGCGCCCTCGTCGAACATCCGACCCGGGCCGAGGTCATCTTCCAACCCGTTTGGGGGACTCCGCCGGGGAGGCTCGCGGACTGGGTCCTCGGCGACCGGCTCGACGCCCGGGTGATGCTGCAGGAGCACAAGGTGCTCTGGGGGGACGTTCCGGGCCGTTGAGGCGCCGCGCCCGGCCCCGTCCGGCCCACCGAGCACCCTAATGAGCCCCACTCCCTCGCCGCCATCGAGACAATGGGGGTTCAACCGTCCGCAGGTCCCGGGGGTCTCGGCGGTCTCATCGCCGACTTCGGGAAGGCACGCTCGATGGTCTTCCCGCGGGTCGTCCTGGCGGGCCACGGGGTGCTCAACGAGATCGGCGCCATGTGCTCCGATTTCGGGTTCGGCCGACGCGGCAGCATCATCACCGGCCCGACGACATTGTCGTTGGCGGGGCAGCGATGCGCCGACCTCCTCGCCGGGACCGGGTTCGACATCGCCACGACGATCGCGCACGAGGCGACCGAGGACGAGGTCGCCCGCGTCCAGCGGGAGATCGAGGCCGCCCGCCCCGGATTCATCATTGCCGTCGGGGGCGGATCGAAGATCGACATCGCGAAGGTGGTCGCGGACCGACTCCGACTCCCGTTCGTGAGCGTGCCCACCTCCGCCGCGCACGACGGCATCTCGAGCCCGCGCGCCTCGCTGCACGGGGCGAAGACCTCCACGAGCATCCAGGCGGCGGTGCCGCTCGGCATCCTCGCGGACACCGAGGTCATCATTCGCGCCCCGTTCCGCCTGCTGGCCTCGGGATGCGCGGACGTCGTCAGCAACCTGACCGCGCTCCTGGACTGGAAGCTCGCGGTCCGGCTCAAGAACGAGGAGTACTCGAGCACCGCTGCGACGCTGGCCGAGTACGCCGCTCAGGAGATCGTCGACCACGCGGCGTACATCAAGCCGAACCTGGAGGAGTCCGCGTGGATCGCGATCCGACCGCTGCTCGTCGCCGGGATCGCGATGAGCGTCGCGGGCTCCTCGCGACCGTGCTCGGGGAGCGAGCACCTCTTCAGCCATGCCCTCGATAAGGTCGCGGCGCACCCCGGCCTCCACGGGGAGCAGTGCGGGATCGGAGCGATCATGATGATGAACCTCCACGGCGGCGATTGGCGACGCATCCAGCGGACCCTGCGGACCCTCGGGGCGCCGACGAGCGCGGAGGAGGTCGGCGTCACGTCGGAGGAGATCGTACGGGCGCTCGTCATGGCGCATTCGATCCGGCCCGAACGTTACACGATCCTCGGGGCGAACGGTCTGACGCGCGAAGCCGCGCAGCGCCTGGCGCGCGTCACGGAGGTCATCGGCTGATGCCCGAGATCACGCTCATCGCAACCCAGGAGGCGAAGGAGGGCTACGAGTTCATCTATCAGGGGGGCGCCCCGGTCTGCCGAACGTGCCCGTACCGGCAAGCGTGCCTCACGCTCGACGCCGGCCGGCGCTATGCAGTCACCCGGGTCCGGCCGATCACCCACCCGTGCGCGCTTCAGGAGACCGACGCGAACGTGGTCGAGGTGCGGCCCGTCCCCCGTACGCTTGTGGTCGAAGCCCGAGCGGCGACGGTCGGCGCCCGCATCGAGGTCGGGCGATACGCCTGCTCGCGTCTCGACTGCCCCCACTGGTCGGTCTGCGCGGGACCCTCGCTTCCCGCGAAGCAGCGCTACCACATCGAGCGCGTCGACGTCGTCCCGGTCGACTGTCGCATCGGCAGAACGCTCAAACAGGTCGAGGCGGTCTAGCGCGCGTGCGGGGCTGTGGGGTAGCTACGGGCCCGAGGCATCCTCCTCGGTCCGCTCTACTGGTCCATCCT
>JAKAPG010000127.1 GCA_021823085.1 Thermoplasmata archaeon
GACGAGAAGTGCGGTTTGATCGGCACGGGGGCATCTCCCGAGCGGAGCGGGTTCGAAAGGGTCCGGCAAGCAACGCTCGGGTCGACCCGATCCCCGCGTGGGCAAGGCCCTCACTTCGAGCGGAACCAAAGTCCCCTGTTCCCCGGCGGGATCGCCTCAGCTTCGACGCCGTCGACAGATGACGGAACTGCGAGATTCGGAGCTGCTCGGGAGGTCGGAGGAAGCGGACGCCGAACCCTCCATCGGACCGATGGGACCGATCAACGCGCGGCCACGGCCGGATCTTCACGATTAATCGGAGACCGCCCCAACGAATCCCGGTCGACCTGCGGACACATCCGAAGGGACGGAGTCTCGACGCTCGCAGAGCAAGGCGAGGTCGCCCGATGAACCGTTGGTCGAACGTACCGGGAGCGAACTCGCACCGCGTCCGGCACCCGCGTGGGAGACTGACCCGCCCGTGCCAAGATGGCCAAGGTAGCGGCCCACGGCGGGAGGGGAACCAACGCCGGAGGCAGTCGAATCCCCTTCTCGCTGAGCCGATACTCCACCCGGGCCGGGACTTCGGGATAGATCGCCCGAGCGACGGGGTCGTGTTGGGCCGGTTCTCGCAGTCGCCGGGCCACGTCCTTGCTGCCGACACCCTCGATCGCGTCCCGAACCTCGTTGAGTCGGCGGATCGGGAGGTTCCCGAGCAAGCCGATCGGCGGAAGCGACCGAGTTCGGCCGGGCGTGCACAACACGCCCCCCCGGCCGGGTCCGCGCCATAGCTCTCTCGGTTGACCCGGACCGTGCCGGCGACATTCCGAGCGAACGAACGCCGGGAGAGGCGCGGTTGACCATGCTCGGAGCCTTCCGCTTTACAGCGGCATCTGAGCGCCCCGCACAGAGCTTCTCCTCTCAAGAGGATTCTCGTTCGCTCTTTGGCTCGACGGAGGTCCGACGGTTTCCCAGTGGAAAGCAAGGCGGAGATCGACTGCTTAGGCGCCGGACGGACCGTTCCGGCTTTTACCTTTCCCGACCTTCGAGACACACGTGTCCGAGCGCGTGCGATCTTCGTACGACCTGGTGGTTGTCGGTGGCGGAGCGGCGGCGTTTGCAGCGGCGATCCGGGCCGACGAGCTCGGCCGTTCGTCGGCCATCGTGAACTCCGGTCTGCCCATGGGGGGCACGTGCGTCAACGTCGGTTGCGTCCCCTCCAAGTTCCTGATCGAGGCCGGCAACGAGTTCTTCTACACTCAGAGCCCTCAGTTCGCCTGCAACCTGCCGGGCACGGTGCGTTGCGATTACTCCGCTGCCATCTCCAACAAGGACCGCATGGTCCAGAAGCTCCGAAAGTCCAACTACGCGGAGGTCCTCGACGGCCGAAAGATCCAATACATCGAGGGAACGGGAAGGCTGCTTCCCGGCCGCAAGGTCCGAGTCGGTTCGCGCCTCCTTTCCGCGCGGAACGTCCTCATCGCCACGGGTTCGCGGCCAAAGATCCCTCCCATCGAAGGGCTTTCCGAGGTGGAGTTTCTGACGAACCGCACCCTGATGCAACGCAAGGATCTCCCCGCTCAGCTGGTGGTACTCGGCGGCGGGGCGGTGGGCCTTGAGTTCGCCCAGATGTATGCGCACTTCGGCAGCACCGTCACGGTGCTCGAGTCGGCGGACCGAGTTCTTCCGCTCGAGGAGCCGGAGGTTTCGGAAGAGATCACGCGCTGCCTCGAGAGAGAAGGCATCGCGATTCATGCCGGGGCGCGGGTCCAGCGGATCGAGCGGAGCCACGGTAGCATCGTCTGTCGTTTCGTCAACGGGAAGAGCCCGGTCACCTGCGAGGGCGAAGAGATTCTCGTGGCGACCGGCGTCGAGCCCAATACTCGTGGGTTCGGGCTTGAGGAGTCGGGCGTGGGACTCACCGACCGAAGTTTCGTGAAGACGGATCGATTTCTGCGTTCGACCGCTCCCGGAGTCTGGGCCGCGGGCGACGTCACCGGGCATCTCGCGCTCGAGACGCTAGCCGCCAAGGAGGGAGCCGTGGCCGCGACGAACGCCTTGAACGGAGAGAAGCGATCGATCGCCTACGACATGATCCCGCGGGCGGTCTTCACCAATCCCCAGGTCGCCAGCGTCGGGCTCACGGAAGCGGAGTTCCTTCGGCGCGGGGGAAGCTGTGACTGCCGGGTCATCGGGATGGACCGGATTCCGAAAGCCCTCACCGTCGGGGACACGCGCGGGGTGCTCAAGATGGTCGTGGACGCGAAGACGCGCCGGATTGTGGGCGTCCACGTTGTCTCGCCGATCGCGGCGGATCTGATCCACGCGGCCGCCTACGCCCTCCGGGGAAGGCTCACGGTCGAGGATGTCATCGATACCGTCCACACCTTCCCCACGTTCTCCGAAGCTCTGAAAATCGCGGCGGAGTCGTTCCATCGCGACATGAGTCACATGAGCTGCTGCATCGAGTAGCCGGCAGCGGTCCGACGATGACGGTCGAATCGAAGCGGCCGCGGAAGGCCGACCAAAGCCGTCCGGGGGCGCCCGTCGTGCGCATCGACCCTCGGTCGACACGTGCCGTCGAGGGAGCCCTCGTGCCGATCGCCTTCCCGACGACCGGGCTCGCCGGGAACATCGCGTGCCGGTATCTGATCCAAACCCTCGGGGCCCGGCCCTTTGGCTTCTGGGACGACGCTGAGGCGGCGCCGGTCGTATGTGCGGAGGGTGGGAGGGGATGGCCGTGTCTCCGTCTGTTTGCTGTGCCGACCCCCTGCGGACTCGGGGGACGGTGCGACCGCCTCGTGATCGCATGCTCGGACCTCTCTCCGCCTGCGACTCGACTGCGCGCATTGGCGCGCGCGTTTCTCGAATGGTCGGTGGCATCGCGCGCGGAGGCGTTGATCGTACTCGAGGGCTACGCATCCTCGAGGGAGGGAGCCGTTCCGGATGACGCTCCGTCGCCCTCCAGGGTGGCCGGACTCGCGAACCGGGACGGGGAGGCCATGCTCGCCGGCCTTCGGTTGGATCGGATGGAGGGACTGGCCACCGGTTTCATGGCGGCCATGATGCTCGAGTCATTTTCGACCGGCCTCCCGCTGGCCGGACCGGTCGTCGAATCGCATCGGGAATTCCCCGACGCTCGCGCCGCTGCCCTGATCGTCGAGCGGCTCGGTCCGGTTCTTCCCGGCCTCCGTCTCGATCCCGAACCCCTGAGAGCGGAGGCAGCCCGTTGGGAGGAGGAAGTGCGGCGCTCGCGAGCGTCGGCCCTCCATCGTCTGCACCCTCCTGCGGCGGCCGGACCGGGCGCGGGGATGTATCAATGACCGACAGTTCCGGACACGACGACGACCGGGACCGAGATCACCGGACGAACGGGGCGCGCACGGCCCGCCGAACGGAGAGGTGCCCCGTCTGCGAGGAGACGGTACGGATCGACCGCATGCCCGGCCATCTTCGGTCGGTGCATCCGGACCAGTGCGACTCTGCGAAGGTAGTTCGCTACCTCCGCGCTCGCAAGGACAGCATCAGCCGAGCCCAGCGGCGAGAGCTCCGGACTCCCCGGGGATGGACCCGATGGGGATGGACCCGGTGGAGAATCGCCGGCGTGATCCTCGCCGTGCTCATTGTCGGAGCCGCCGCGTACTTCATCGTCAACCCACCGGCTCCGCCGGGCGTTCGCACCGGCACCGAGGCTCCGACCTTCACCTTCACTTCCCCTTCGGGGGTCCCGACGGAACTCAGCGCCTACCGCGGGCACCCCGTCGTGCTGTGGATGGTCGCGACTTGGTGCTCCGGATGCGCGGCCGGCACGCAGGTCTTCGCGCAGAGTTACTACTCCCAATACTCCGCGGCCCATGTGACGCTCTTGGAGATCGAGGATTACAACGACCTGGGGGAATCGGGGCCGGGCATCTCGTCGTTTGCGTCGGCGTACGGTTACCACGGTCAGTCGGGCTGGGTCTTGGGTGTGGCTTCGGCGTCCGCGACCGGCACCTACAACCCGAACTCCGAGCTCGACTACTACTACGTCGTCAGCGCCGGAGGTGTCGTCGTAGCGCAGGGATCGGGCCTCGGCGGAAACTTCGGGGCGGCGCTGAGCGCCGCGACCGGGGGATGAAGACGGTCGCCTCCACCGAGCGGCTCCGTTTTCCCGAGGGGGCCGCCCTCCGGGAGATGTTCGCGAGCCGGGCGTATCTCTTGGCGTATCCGGTGCTCGGGGCGACGATTGCGCTGCTGTACACCTGGCTCCTCCCCGGCCTCGAGCTCGGGAGCCTCGGTTTCTGGGTCGCCCGCTACGTCACCCCCCTTCAGTTCGGATTCTCCGTGACGATGGGCCTGCTCCTCCCGCTCCCCTTGCTCCTGAGCGTCTATTTCTGGAGGCACCCGTCGTGCTGCGTATCTTCCGCGGGGTCGAAGCGAAGCCGCATCCCGCTCGCGGCGGCTCTCGGAGGTATCGTTCCGAATCTTCTCTGTTGTACTCCTTTCATCCCCACGCTCCTGGCCGTGTTCCTTTCCGGCACCGCCCTGCTGGCGGTCTCTCCTCCCATTCAGCACGTGCTCAACGTCTACGCATGGGCGTTCTATGCCACCGCCGCAGTGAGCGCCTGGCTCTCTCTTCGACTTACCGCGAAACGGTACTCGCGAGAGAGCCTCTGGAGGGAGGAAGGTCCAGCGGCAGCATGAGGGGGGGACTCCGGTGGGCCGACCGATACGGCCCGGAGGGACCGCCGAGCGGATCGGCGGGGACCCGATCTCGCGGGGCGGAGCGGAACAGAGGGGTCCGAATGACGGACCGGGATCGAGTCGAGCGCCTTCGACGCCGGCGGAGGAATCGGAACGGCATCGCCGAGGACGCTCGGGTCGGATGCGGGCCACCCTCCGGGAGCGACCCCGGGGGCGGGCCGAAGGTTCTGTACGAGCGCCGGCGCGCTCGAGCCGGGGCTCGGACCGTTGCGCGGCGACGAGGAGCCCGGGAGCGACTCCGCACCCGTCGCTTTCGCACAGTGGGTTCCCACGCGGATCGCGAACCCGAGCCGGCATCCTCGCCGGGGTCTACGGCGCGTTGAGGGTCTGTGCTATCCACCGCGACGTTCGGTGGAGCGACCAGACGAGCAGGATGGAAGCGGCCGCGTAGACGACGGGGACCCACTGAGCGAACGTCGCGACAATCGGGGTCGCTTGGGCTGCCAGCGCGGACCCGGCGAGGACCGCCCCCAAGATCGCCCCCACGATGGGAGTGCAGCTCGCGCAACTCC
>JAKAPG010000128.1 GCA_021823085.1 Thermoplasmata archaeon
TCGGCGACGATCAGCCCGTCCAGCTCCGCCTTCGACCCGAGGATCGCCCTCAACCGGCGGGCGAGCGATTCCTTCTCCTCCTTCTCCTTCAGGATCGCCTCGCGTTCGAGCGCGGTGAGCCGGGCGAGGCGCATGTCGAGGATCGCCTTCGCCTGCTCGCTCGACAGGAGGAACTTGCCCATCAACGACGCTTCGGCCGCGGCCACGTCCCTCGATCGGCGGATGATCCGGATGACCTCGTCGATGTGGTCGATCGCGGTGAGGAACCCCTCGAGCAAGTGCAGCCGTTCCTCGGCCTTCCTCAGCTCGAATTGGGTGCGACGGGTGAGCACCTCCCGGCGATGCCGGAGGTGCAGCTGCAGCAGGTCGACGAGCGGCAGCACCCGCGGCCGGCCCTCGACGATGCACAGGTTGATCACCCCGAAGCTCGACTCGAGCGGCGTGTGCTCGTAGATGCGGTTCAGGACGATCTCGGCCGGGACGTCGCGCCGCAGTTCGAGGACGACGCTCGTCCCGTTACGGTCGGATTCGTCGCGCAGGTCCGTGATGCCATCGATCCGCTTGGACTTGACGAGGTCGGCGATCAGGAGGAGAAGGTTCGACTTGTTGACCTCGTACGGGATCTCGGTGATCACGATCTCCTCTTTCCCGTCCCGCTCCCGGGTTTCGGCGCTGCCGCGGATGTGGATCATCCCGCGACCGGTCTCGTACGCCTCGCGGATCCCCTCCCGGCTCAGCGCCCCCCCGGTGGGGAAGTCCGGTCCCGGGATGACCTTCATAAGGTCGTCCAAGTCCGCGTGCGGTTTCTTCAGAAGCAGGAGGAGACCGTCGACGATCTCGCCGAGGTTGTGCGGCGGCATGTTCGTCGCCATGCCGACGGCGATCCCGGCCGAGCCGTTGAGGAGAAGGTTCGGGAGTTTCGCCGGGAGGTAATTCGGCTCCTTGAGCGTGCCGTCGAAGTTGTCGCCCCACTCGATCGTATCGCTCTCGATGTCCTGGAGCAGCTCCTCGGCGAGCCGGGAGAGGCGCGCCTCGGTGTACCGCATCGCAGCCGGTGCGTCGCCGTCGATCGAACCGAAGTTGCCTTGTCCTTCGATCAGGGGGTAGCGCAGGCTGAACGGCTGGGCCATCCGGGCGAGGGCGTCGTACACGGAGAGATCCCCGTGCGGGTGGTACTTCCCGAGCACCTCGCCGACCGTGCGGGCGCTCTTACGGAACGCCTTGTCGTGGGTCGCCCCGGACTCCCACATCGACCAGAGGATCCGGCGTTGGACCGGCTTGAGGCCGTCCCGGCCGAGCGGGAGGGCCCGGCCGATGATGACGCTCATCGCGTAATCGATGTAGGAGCGGTGGAGCTCGCGCTCGAGCGGGTGATCGCGGACCCGGTCGCCGTCGGTATCCGCCTCGAGGGTCGGGAGGGTCGGATCGCTCACGAGGTCCCTCCGGGGACCGAAGGTCGAGGAGCCAGCTGGCCGGTGATCTCACGATCGAGGACGGCCAGGAAGGCGTCGCGCGAGCCTTCCGGGATCGTCGCGCCGCTCGCGATGCGGTGCCCGCCTCCCTCCCCTCGCACCTCCGCCGCAGCGATCCGGCACGCGCTCGCAAGATCGAGGCCCCGGGCGACGAGCTCCGTCGTCCCGCGGGCGCTCACCCGGATCGGGCCGCTCTTCTCGTGGGTGAAGGCGAAGACCGGGCGTTCGGGGTCGAGCAGATAGTTCATCGCGAGTCCCGCCTGAGTGCCCGCGAGCGGCGCGTCCGGGCTCTCGAACCACTGGAGAGACCGCATCGAATTTACGCTCCCCCTCTCGAGGCGAAGCAGGCCCTCGAGCAGGCCCCGACGCCACTCCCGCTCCGCCCGGCGAGCGCGCTCGAGGGCGCCCGGGTCCCCAAGGGCGATGGCGACCCCGATCCCGGGTTCGCTGGCCCGGCCGCATGCGTTCTGGAGATCCGAGAGCTCCTCCGCGTCGAGGCCGAGCGACGGGATCGACCAGCGCTCCCGCCGGACCATGGCCGCGTAGGTCTCGTTCACTCCGGCCGATCGTAGCCGGTCCGTGAGGGCTTGTGCGAGCCGTTCCTCGTCATCGGGGGGTAGCCGGTTCGGAGATCCGGTACCGTCGATCTTCAGCCCGGCCAGAAGGTCCCGGACCCCATCGGGATGGCCGGAGATTCCCCGAACGAAAGGATCGATGCACGTCTCCAGCGCGGCGGCGAGCGTGGGCCCATGGAGCGCGAGGCCCCGATGCGCGGTAACGAGCGATCGGCGGAGAGCCTCGTTCACGAGGGTGGCGTTCAACCCCTTGAACCCGCCCACATGTTGGCGATCCGCGATCGCTCCCGAAAGTCCCCACGGCGCGTTGTCCCAATTCCGTCCATCGAGGTGGATGGTGAACAGCCAGGTGAGTGTCGCGGCGCACATCTCGCTCATCCCGTCGGTCCCCCAGTCCAACGGGTTCACGTGCGCGACCCGCTCGCCGATCGTGGCGGGACGTACGTAGCGGTGATGATCGAGTACAACCACCGGGTACGGGTGCTCGGAGAAGAGGTCGAGCCAGCTCGCGCCGGTGTCCACGACCAGAAGAGGCCCTCCCGTGGCGTGCAGGAGGTCGGCCATCCGATCGCGCTCAACGCCGAGCAGGGGGGTCGCCTGAATGGGATATCCCAGCCGAGCGAACGCGCGCATCGCGCTCGAGGCACTCGCGATGCCGTCCCCGTCGTAGTGGTAGATGACCCGCCAACGGACCGGGTGATCGAGGACGAGGTCCCGCGCGCGGGCGAACTCCTCCGCGTACCGGGGATCGGAAACGAAACCTTCGGGCCCCTGTGGCATCACTCCACCTGGAGGGCAGCCCCCGCGGCGGAGTAGCGCCACGTGTCGGGAAGGACCTTGCGGTCGCGGTAGTAGCGCGCTAGGCGCCGGATCCGAGCCTCGATGAGCGAGAGGCCGCGCCGGTTCGCGAGGTCCTTCGGGTGCGTCTGAAGGTGGCGCTGGAGGTGGACGACCCGCTTGAGGAGTGCTTGAAGATCCTCCGGGAGCTCGGTCTGGATCCCTTGCGACTTGAGGAGACCCGTCATCCGCTCGCCCGTGATCGCGCGGACCGATGGAATCCCATGGGAGTCACGGAGCCGTTGCCCGACCTGGGCCGCGGAGAGCCCGGTCTTGGAGAGCGAGACCGCCTGCTCGACGACCTCCTCGTTGGTCTGGGTGACCCAGGCCGGTTTCGTGGCCGGGTAGGGGCGGTGGGAACCGGCCCGGCCCTTGCGGCGGGAGTGGATGCGCGACACGGCTCCGCGCGGATTGAGGTCCGGTACTTAAGGGTGGCCGGACCGAAGCAGACCGTCTCCCGGCTCCCCGGCGCTCAGCGCGGACCTCATAGACCTGTCCACCGTGTGGTTTCGGGAAGAGCGTGCCCGAGAAAGAGTCGTTCGTCGTTACCCCCTACGAGGTCAAGGGCCGCATCGACTACGACCGCCTCCGCCAGCAGTTCGGGGCCCAAGAACTGACCGACTCCGTTCTCAAAGAGCTGCGCGCCGCGGCCGGGGGCGAACTCCACCCGCTGATCGCGAGAGGGGTCTACTACTCCCACCGGGACCTAGGGACGCTCCTCGCCCGGTACCGCAAGGGAGAGCGCTTCTTCCTCTACTCGGGCCGCGGCCCTTCGGGACCGCTGCACCTCTCGCACCTCGTGTCATTCGAGCTGTGCCGGTGGTTCCAGGAGAAGTTCGACACGCCGATGTACATCCAGATCACGGACGATGAGAAGTTCTGGGCCCGCCCCCAGCTGACCCGGGAGGATTCGATCCACTGGGGCTACGAGAACCTCCTCGACATCCTGGCGGTGGGGTTCGATCGGAAGAAGACCCATGTCTTCTTCGACTCGCGCTCGATCGCCGCGATGTACCCGCTGGCGATCCGGGTGGCGCGCAAGATCCCCTATTCGACCGTCAAGGCGGTCTTCGGGTTCCTGCCCAGCACCAACATCGGCCTCGTGTTCTACACCGCGCTGCAGACCGTCCCGGCCCTGTACCCTTCCTGGGAGAGCGGTCGGAGCGTTCCCTGCCTCATCCCCTGCGGAATCGACCAAGACCCCCACTTCCGTGTGACCCGCGACCTCGCCGAGTCGCTCGGCTACCCCAAGCCCGCCCTCATTCACAGCCAAATGATCCCGGGCCTCCTCGGCGAGGGCGTGATGTCCACGACCGGCGGCAACGCGGCCGACAACGCGCTCTTCCTCAATGACCCACCGAAGACGGTCGAGCGGAAGATCCGCAAGGCATTCACCGGGGGCCGAGCGTCCGTGGAGGAGCAGCGCCGCCTCGGTGCCACCCCCGAGATCTGCTCGGTATGGGCGCTGTGGCGCACCCGTTTCGCCGAGAACGACGCGAAGTTCGAGCAGGTGACCCGCGACTGCCGCTCGGGGGCGCTCCTCTGCGGCGACTGCAAGGGCGAGCTCATCGACCGGGTCCAGGCGTTCTACAAGACCCATCAGGAGATCCGGGAGCGCCAGCGCGCTCACGCCGAGGAACTCATCATCACCCGGCCGCCGAAACCCGACTGAAGGGCGGGGACCTCCCTCTCGTTCTCGAGGGCCCGACCCGTCCCGTAACCGGTCGCGGACCGAAACGTGGATCGACGCCGGTCTCGGTCGGAGTAGCGCGTCCTTACCCTGCTCCCCGTCGGGAGATGTCCGTGGCCGTCCCGCATGAGCTCGAGGCGACGCACGTACCCCGTCTCAAGGAGCGCCGTCAGCAGCGGCGCCACGTTCGCCCCCTTCCAACCCCGGCTTCCCCGACGATCTTCCGCGCCACGACGAGCGGACTCAATTCGGACGCTTGATGGTTCGGCCCCTCTCCGTCGCGTCCGTCCCGAACGGCAGAACCGCCGATCGCGAAGCTCTCGGGCCCTCTCCGCCGAGCCGTCGGTCAGCCCTCAGGGAAGTGACCCGGAACCGCGTCACGCCAATCTTATATACCTTGGGCTTGGTTCATCGGCCGAAGGAACTGAGAGCCTCGCCGATTTCGAGCGTCCCGCCGGTTTGATTTTTCGAACAGGTTGTTCGCAAGGATAGGCGGGAGCCCCAGGTTCGTTCAAGACCAACGCGAACAGAAAGCGAAGAGGCAAACGAGATGGAGAAGACCCTGACGAAAGTGCGCGACCTGACGCCGAGCTCGAAACAAGTCAACGTTCTCGCGAAAGTGGTGAACGTCGGCGAATCCAAGGAAGTGATG
>JAKAPG010000007.1 GCA_021823085.1 Thermoplasmata archaeon
CCGATCTTCGAAGCCCGCCGCCCGGAACCACGTGCGGATCGTCGTGGTGAGGTCGGGCTGGAACCTGCCTCGGGTCCATGCGACGAAGGCCCCCGGGGCCGCAAGCTCGGGGAGATGGGCAATCGTGTTGCGGATGTCGGTGTCGGAGATGTTCCCGTAGACCCCGCAGACCAGGAGGAGGTCGGCCGGCACCGCGCCCTCGTACACGCGGGCCCTACCGGCGTCTCCCTCCACGACATGGATGCCCGCGAGTCGGTGGCGCGCGATCCGGTCGCGAGCGCCGGCGGCGAGTGCGGGATCCCGTTCGACCAACCGGGCCCGGACATCTGCGCGCCGGGGATGGGACGCGAGGACCTCGAGCAGGTCGCGTCCGTCCCCCGCGCACATGCTGAGCGCGCGAAGGGGGCCCGGCGGGCGGCGATCGAGCTCGTCACGGATCAACGTCCGGACCACGTCCAGTCGCTTCGATAGCGACGAGCCTTCCTCGTACTGCCGATGCCAGTTGACCCATTCGCTCGTCATGGAAGTTTCTCGTTCCTATCGGGGCGAGGGGCCAATCGTTGCCAGAGGGAGCGGGGACGGGCGAGGCACGCAGCGCTCATCCCCAGCCTTGGGCCGCCGTCCAGAGCTCGTGAAATCGCGCGCAGTCCTCGCATCCCGGAGCGCCCGCCGGCGGATGGGGCGCGTCGTAGATCTTCCGCGCCTGTCGCATCAGCGGGGGTAGGATCGAGGGGTTGAGCGGAACTTCGTCGATCGTCGCCCGGAAACCGAGAGCGAATCCTTCCTCGGTCTGCGCGCTCTCGTACAGGCTCGAGTGGCCGTCGGTGACCGGCTCGGTGTAGACGAGCGCGAGGCGGTCGACCGGCCCCAGACCGCGGACCTCGGCGATCGCCGCGTACCCGTTGAGCTGCACTTCGTAGATCGGACGCAGCTCGTCCTGCGCCTCGGTGTGCCGGGCGGTCTTGTAATCGACGATGACCTTTCGCCCGTCATCCCGTACGAGGATTCCGTCCGGGGCCCCGGTGAGCCGGAGACCGCTCGTGTCGTCGTCCCAATAGAACTTCGAGGGGGACGGAGGGGGGATGTAGGAGGTGAACCGGCCGAGCGGGGCCAGCCACGAGGGCGATGTTCCGTGCCGATCGAACGCGGCGTGGACGATCTTCTTCGAGTACGAGTCGAGGGAGGAGAAGATCCCCGGGAACGGACCGACGAACGGAAGGTCGTAGTGCCGGCCGATCCAAAAGCATCGTTCGCAGAACCCCCGCATCGCGAGTTGGCCGAGCTCCTTCGCCGAGATCCGGAACCGATCGGGGGGCTCGCGTGCCGCCACGGGCGTCCGTATGCGGCCGGAAGATGAACGTTTGCGGGGTCTCGCGGTGAGCGAGAGGACCTTCGCCGCCCGAACTCACGGCGTCGGCCGGGGGCGCACGAGCTCCGCATACTTCGCGCGAAACTTCGACATCTTCGGTGCGATGACCAACTGGCAGTATCCCCGCTCTGGGTTCCGTCGGAAGTACTCTCGGTGGTACTCCTCGGCCGGGTAGAACTTCTCGAACGGGACCACCTGCGTGACGATCGGCCTTCGCCAGACCTTCTCGCGCTCCAGCTGTGCGATGAATTCCTTCGCTTCGGCGCGCTGTCGGTCGTCGTGGAAGAAGACCGCCGAGCGGTACTGCGTCCCGACATCGCCGCCCTGCCGGTTGAGCGTCGTCGGGTCGTGCGTCGAGAAGAAGACCGTCAGCAGGTCGCGAAAGCTCACCTGCTTCGGGTCGAAGATGATCTCGACGGTCTCGGCGTGTCCCGTCGATCCGGTGCACACCTCTTCGTAGGAGGGGGCAGGGACGGTTCCCCCGGAGTATCCGGGGAGGACCTGACGAACCCCCCGGAGGTCCGAGAAGACCGCCTCGGTGCACCAGAAGCAGCCTCCCGCGAAGGTCGCGACTTCTTCTCCGGGCGCAGGGTGCCGGGGAGGGGGAAGATCGGGCATGGGACCTCAGGTCGGTACGTACGAGGCTTCGGTCACTTTCGTCGAGCGCACGGGCGTGCGGGATCGCAGGGCTCCGACCAGGTCGTCGACGGTGGCCTCGGGGAAGCGGCCCCTAAGATCGATCGAGACCGTGTGGTGCCGCTCGCGATGCAGGCGGCGGATGACGACGTCGGCGTGAAGATCGCCCATCGCGCCCAGCCGCATCGAGAACGAGCGGGAGGCTTTGAGCTGCGACCAAGCGTCGCCCCGGAGCGCCCGCAGGAAGTGACCGAGGGGCTCCTCGCTCCTCGCTCCGCTCCGGTCCTCCGGAAGCGGAAGCCATCCTCCGGGTTGCGCTTCCCAGTGGCGGATGCGAACGAACCCGGCGGCGCTGAAGGCGTGCAGCACGCCGGCGGTGAACCGGAGGAGGTCGGCGGACTCAACGACCTCGCGCTCGCGAAGGACCTTCTCGATCCGTCCGACGATCCCGCCGTTGGCGGCCAAGGTCTCGGGTCGCAGATCGACCTCGATGTGAATGTGGGCGAACGGACGCTGTTTGCGACGCCGCTGCGACCGGGGGCCCGAGATCGGCCAGTTGAGGATCGAGGTGGGACCCGTGAGGTCCGGGGCCGATAGGCCGCCCGCGGGGAACGCCGGAGGGGTCATCGGCTCACGATGAGCGCGCGAGCCCCATGAGGCTTTCTCGCTCGCAGCCGGGTCGACTTACGACGGAACGCCGGTGAAGAGCCGCTCCAGCAGTCCGAGCGGCGGGCATCCGAACCCGAGCAGCGTGTCGTGGAACCCACGGAGCGCTCCGCCGAAGCGTGTCGTGAGGAACTTGGCCCGCGCGTCCAGGATCGCGAGCTTGCCCAGCGTGTAGCAGAAGTACTCCGGGTTGTACGTCCCCCGGATCGCCTCGCGCTCGGCGGGAAGGTGCTCGAAGTGCGCCTCCTTCTCGATCAGAGCCGTCGCTTGGGCGACGGTCCACCCGGCCGTGTGGAGACCGATCGAGGAGAGCAGACGGCAGTCGCGCAGGAGGGCGTCGTGCAGCTGGGCGACCTCGGCGTAGACGCCCGGTGCTCCGAACCCCTCCTCGATCACGAGCTGTTCCGAGTAGTGGGCCCAGCCTTCGACGAACGACGGGGACAAGTACACCTTGCGGGCGAGGGAGCCCTGCGCCCGACGAAGGTGGAGGAACTGCAGGTAGTGACCGGGGTAGACCTCGTGCGCGGTGATGTTCGCGAGCATCTTGCGGTTGAGCGAGCGCAGCCACTCTTCCTGCTGCTTCGCGCTCCAGGCGGGGTCGACCGGCGTCACGTAGTAGATCCCCTCGTCGCTCGCGGTCTCGAACGGGCCGGGCGACTCCATGCTCGCGGTCGAAAGGGAGCGGCCCCACGCGGGCGTCTCCTCCACGCGTGCGCGCGCGCCCTCGGGGACGGTCGCAAGCGCGTGCTCCTCGACGAACCGCCGGGCGCCGTCCACCAGGGAGCGCGCGGTCGGGATCAGGTCCGCGGACGTCGGATGGTCCGCGTTCAGATGCTCGAGGAGCTCGGGGATCGACGTGCGGCTCTCCCGGGCGATCTGCTCGAGCCGGCGCCGGTTGCGCTCGAGGTCCGCGCGCCCGGCCTTCTCGATCTCGGTGAACGGTCGTTCGATCCCCTCGCGAACGTAGAGGAGGCGCTGGTAGAGCTTCGCCCCGAGCGCGAACGCGTCGTTGGCCCGGGGTAGGCGTCGAGTCTTCAGGTCGTCCTGGAATTCCTGCAGGCCGGCCTCCGCGCGCTGGCGGGCGGAGGCGACGCGGTCGCCGAGGTCCGCCGACTCCTTCCGCGCGAACTCTTCGGCTTCCGCGAAGGAGCTGGGCAGGCCCTGCGCCATGGAGATCGCGAGCGAGACGAACGGTCGGGGAAGCACGGCGCGCAGTCGCCGCCGCCCTCCCTCGAGATACGCCGGTATCCCTTCGAGGATCCGAACGATCCCTTCCACCCGCTTCGGAACGGGTGCGTAGTCCCGGGCGATGTAACTCGTCAGCGATAGCGCGGCGAGATAGGTCATCGGGTTCCGGTCGAACTCCTCGATCTCGGCGAGGTCGAAGCGAGGGCCGGCGAGGAGGAGCTCGAGCAGAAGCCGATCGATCTTGCGGTCCTCGGGCAGGCTCGCCGCGTCCATCTTCTTGAGCCGGGCCTCGAGCGTCGCCGCCTTTTCGAGCCAGCGATCGGTCGCCACCCGTTCCGAGAGCGGGAGACGCCCATCGTACGTGTGCAGCCCAAGGCTAACCGCGGCCGTAGGGTACAGCTCGAACAAGTGGTCGACTACCTCGCGCTCGAGTGCATCGAACTCGCCGTTCGCCATCGGAACTCGCGGGTGGCAGCCCGGTGAGGGATAAACCATCGACGGCCCGCGGCCTTTTCCGTCCGCGACGCTAGCGCCGACCGATGGCTTCCGTGGCTCGCCGTCTCGAAGAGTTGGGGATCGTCCTCCCGCCTCCGCCAGCACCCCGCGGTACGTACGCGGCGGTCGTCCGGGATGGGGGGCAGGCCTGGGTCGCCGGGCAGATCGCCCTCGAAGAGGGGAGCGTGGTCCGGCCCGGGCTCGTGGACCGGGACGTGCCGGTGGCCGAGGCTCAGATCGTGGCCCGCCGGGCGACCCTACAGGCGCTGAGCGCGCTCCGGGCAGCGCTCGGGAGCCTCGACACGATCCGCCAAATCGTTCGCGTCGTGGTCTACGTCCAGGCGGCCCCGGGGTTCACGCGACCCCACGAGGTCGCCAACGGTGCCACCGACCTCCTCGTCGAGATCTTCGGGGCCGCGGGCCGACCGGCGCGCTCCGCGATCGGAGTTGCGACGCTCCCGCTCAACGCCCCGGTCGAGGTCGAAGTCCAGGTCGCGCTCACCGAGTGAAGAGAGAACCGTGCAACCGACGGGCTGGGCCGGAGTCTATCGCGAAGGTCGGGACCTTTACACGGTGAATGCTCGACCCTGGGAGCGGGTCTACGGTGAGACCCTGCGTACGGCCGAAGGACGCGAGTTCCGGCAGTGGGACCCGTTCCGATCGAAGCTCGCGGCGTTCTTGGCCCGGGGAGCGCCGGAGCCGGGTCCGTGGGCCGGTGCGCGATCGGTCCTCTACCTCGGAGGAGCGCACGGAACCACCGTGAGCCACCTCTCGGACCTCCTGCCGGACGCGCTCCTCTTCGTGGTAGAGAAGAGCCCGACGTCATTCGCGCCTCTGCTCGCGCTCGCCCGACGGCGGACCAACATCTTTCCGATCCTCGGGGACGCGCAGCTGCCGGAGCGGTACTCGGCGGAGGTCGGCGCGGTCGACCTGGTCTACCAGGACGTGGCCCAGCGAGCCCAGGCGACGATCTTCGCCGAGAACGTTCGCGTCGCGCTCGCCCCCGGGGGGCGTGCCCTGTTGATGCTCAAGGTCCGTTCTGTGTCGCAACGACGCCCGGCCGACGTGATCGTTCGCGAAGCCAGAAGGGTGCTCGAACGCGTGCCGCTATCGATCGACTACGAGACCGCGCTCTCCCCATTTGCGCGCGAGCACGTCGCTCTCACCGGACGACGATAGCGCGCCCCGGGCCGGGTCACCCTCCACGAGCTCGCGTCGGCCCAAGTACCCGACGCCGCTCCTTCGGCGGGGATTGGTATGCAGGGCTCACTCGGTTGGACATGGACCTGGCAGGATACGGCGAGCAGGCTCGGAAGGACGGGCGGAGCGGGTCCGGGAGATCGGCGCACGCTCGTCCTCCTCCTGGCAGCGACGATCGGGATCGCGATCGCCCTAGCGGTGGCGATCGCCCCGTTCGCACCGGCGATAGCCGCTCACGCCCATCCGGTGCGCGAGCTCCCCGCGGTGCCGGTGCCGAACGCTCCCGCACCGACCTCGTCGGCCGTGACGAACTTCACCGGCTCGATCTCGCGGCTCGTTGATCTGGTCGCACTCGCCGGGGGCGGCATCCTGGCGCTCGTCTGGGCCCGCGTCGCGCTGAGTTGGTTCTCGGGAGATATCTCGAAGAAGGTGCAGGCGAAGGACCGGGCGCGGGACGCGCTCATCGGGACGCTGATCTTCACGGCCGCGATCACCGGCCTCGCCTGGGGGCTCGCCCAGTGGATCGTCACCGGCGTGTGAGGCGGCGGTGAGCAATCCTTGGAGCACGCTGGTCCAAGCCCTGCTCGCCGGCGCCTTCGGAGTGTTCGTGGTCGCGCTCAACGCCGGGATCACCCCTACCTACAACGACCTCTTCGTGCCGGCGATGGCGCCGAGCCAGCTCTATCCGTCTCTCTCGGACCCGGCGGGCGGCGGGGCGACGTTCCTCGCGGACGCAGCAAAGTTCAGTTCCTACCTGCTCGTCAATATCGTCGACCCGGCCGTCGCGCTCGTCGCCGTGGGTCTCGGCCTCCTCTACCTCTCCAAGGCGCTCTACCAACGCAGCGGCCCTTGGGCCGAGGCGCTCATCGTGCGGTTCATCATCGCCGTGGTCGTCGCGAACTTCACGCTATTGTTCGCCACCGGGATCCTCGACCTCGGGGCGATCACCTACCCGACGGTCGCCGCTTGGGATGGCGGGGCCTGGCAGAACTGGACGAACCTCGCCGGCTGGGGCCAGGAGACGTTCATCTGGCAGAACGGGGCGCTGGCGCTCGTGCTCGCCTTCGTCGAGTTCTCGCTCGTCCTTTTGCTCGCCGCCCTCGTCGGGCTGCGCGATGCTGGGCTCGCGGTCCTCCTCGTCGTGCTCCCTGCGTTCACCCTCCTCTGGCCCATCCGACCGTTCTCCAACCTGGCGCGGCGAGGTTGGCTATTGTTCATCGAGCTCGCCTTGCTGCCCTGTGTTCTCGTCATCCCTCTCGAGCTGGCGGTCCACTCGTCGACCCCGATCCTCCTCGTCGGGTTCCTCACGCTCGCGCTCGGCACTCCGTATCTGATATCGATCAGCGGAGCGCAACTCGCCCAGCTCGGATTCCCCTCGGCCGGCGCTGCACTGTCGGGCGCGGTCGAGCGCGGTCTGCTCGGCGCGTCGAGGGCCACCTCCGCTCCGATCGGCGGCGCGGGCGGACGACCCACGGTCGCGGGCGCGCTCGTCGGCACCGCGCGGGCCGCCGGGGCGGTAGCGCTACCGGCCGCCGCCCCCGCGGCGGTCGCCAGCGCTCTTGGCCATGGAGCGAGCCGTCTCGTGCAGCACGTACGCACCAAGTCGGCCGAGTTCAAACCGGATTGGAAACCCGTTCGTCCGGGGAGTGAGGAATGAGATGGGGAGTGGAGCGACGTTCCCGTACGTCGCGTTGCCGGCTCCCGTCGACCGGCGAATGCAGCTGGGACCGTTCCCCTCGGCCCGTGACGGCCTCCGGTTCCTCGCCTATGCGGCCTCCGGCGCGGTGGTCATCCCCTTCTTCGGGGCGGTGGCCTGGCTGCCATTCCTTGGGGGAGCGCTGCTCCTCACGACCGTTCCGATCGACGGAACGCCGCTCGACCTCGAGCTCGCGCGACGTTTCACGCACTGGCGCCGCTCGCGGATCCCGGTGGAGGAGTCCATGAGCCAGATCCGCCGGACCCGGGGAGCGATTGCGGAAGTGGGGCCGGGCGTCGAGGTCGCCGTCCTCCGCTGCCGAGGGGGCCCGATCGCGTTCTTGCCCCCGCCGCAGTTGCGGCTGAGGTTCGAACAATTTCGCGAAGCGTTACGGAGCCTCGAGGGAGGGCTCGTGCTCGCCACGAGCGGGGTACCGGTGGACCCGACCCCGCTTCGCCCTACGATCCCCGGGCGGAACCCCGGCGAGGCATCGGCCGCCGCCGGCTACTCCGAGATGGTCGGGCTGGTCTGCCGACGTAGAGCGCAACGCCGCATCTACGCACTCCAGTGGGACGCGACCCCGAGCGCCGGCGATGCTTCCCGACTGGAACGGCGGATCAACGAGCTTTCCGGCCGTCTCGCTCTCCTGGGGGTCGAGCCCGAGCGTTTGCGCGGGCGCGAGCTCACCGGAGCGCTCCGTCGGTTCGGATTTGCGGGCGCGCTCGGTGGTTCGCCATGACCCAGGGTCGATGGACCGCGCGGGTCGAGCGCGACCCGGTCGGCATCGCGATCGGGCTCGCGATCGTGGCCGGGCTGGTCGCGCTCCTAGATCCGTCGCTCGCCGGCCTCGCCCTCGCGCTGTTCGCTCTCGCGATCGCAAGCTACCTCCTAAGGCACCATCGCTCCCGCTCCCGACGGTCCGGTACGCGCTTCCCGGCCGTCGCGCTCGGGGTCTACGCGTCGCTCGCGGTCGGGCTCGTCGGCTATCTCGGCATTCCCGCGCCGTGGCAGGCGACCCGCGCCCTCGCTCTGGCAGTCTCCGCCGTCCCGCTCGCCCTCTACGCGCGGAGCACCGAGGCGTGTCGACCGGAGAGGGGTCCGTGACCGAGTCGACCGTGGTGGAGGACGCCGAGTGGCGGCTCGCCGGCACCCGGGTGATCGCTCCGCTCCTCGTTCGTCAGCTCCCGAACGAGGTCCCGTTCGGATTCGTCGGACGGCTCGCACCGACCTCGACGCCCATCGACCTGTACCTCGAGGCCCTACCGATATCGACGTCCCGCGCGCTGGAGATCCTGCACGGCGCCCGAGCGGTCGCCCGGGTGGAGCTCGCTCGGGGTGGAGCGGATGACGCCCGCGCGGCCGAGCTGATGGCCGAGCGCGATGGGGCCGAGGAGCTCGGCGCCCGGATCGCCCGACGCGAGCAGGAGCTCTGGCGCGTCGGCATCCGATGGACCGCATCCGGGAGCTCGGCGCCCCGCGCGATCGAGGCGCGCGTCGCGCTCGAGGCCCGCCTCGCGGCGCTGGGATTCCGAGGACACGTCCCGCTCCATGAGGTGGGGGCGACGCTCGCGCCACCGGCCTTGGGCGCACCGACCGAGCGGCCGCTCGCATTCTTCCACACGCTACCTACCGATGGGCTCGCCGCGTTCTACCCGTTCGTCGATGAGACGATCCTGGAACCGGGCGGGATCTTGGTCGGTCTCCTGCTCGAGGATGCCGCCCCGATCTTCCTCGACCGATGGAGCCATGCGAGCCACTCGTGGGGGATCTTCGGCACGACCGGCAGCGGCAAGTCCTTCGCGGCCGCGTTGATGGTCCTGAGGTCGCGGTGGATGCGGCCGGAGCTTTCGGTGACGATCCTCGATCCGCTCGGGGAGTTCACTCGTTTCGCCGAGACGTTGGGGGGGAGCGTGATCCGGCTCGGGCCGGGTTCCGGGGATCGGCTCAATCCGCTGGATCCAATCACGGCCCTGGGCGATCGCCAGGAGAAGGCGGGCCGGGTGGCGGCGATGCTGCGAGCGCTCTTCCCGACGCTGCATGACGAGGAGGCCGCGGCGCTGGATGCGGCGGTGAGCGGGCTCTACGCCAACGGCCCGGAGGTTCCGGTCCTGTCGGACCTCCTCCGGGCGGTCGCGGATCTGCCCGGAGGACCGGGTCGGCTCGGAACGCTGCTCGAGGTCTTCCGCTCCGGTTCGCTCGCGATGGTGAATGGGCCGACGACGGTCGACCCGAGCGCGAACGTCGTCGTGGTCGACTTTCGCAAGGTGCCCGAGAACCAGCTCGCGTTCCATCTCGCCTACGTCCTGGATTGGGCGTACGGGAGGTTGCAGCACGCTCCGGGTCCGAAGTTGCTCCTGGTCGACGAGGCGCATCTCCTCGCCCGGCACCCGGCGACCTCGGAGTTCCTCGATCGGGTCGTTCGCCACGTGCGGCACTTCGAGGCCGGCGTGCTCCTTCTCAGCCAGCACCCCAACGATTTCCTCCCGCATCTGACGGGACGCTCGCTGCTGGGAAACCTGAGCGCGACGCTCCTTCTCCGGATCCCGCAGCCCGATCCCGCCCTCGCAGCGTTCTATTCGCTGACGGACTCGGAGGTCGAGTGGCTACCGCGAACGCGTCTTCCCAAGGACGCCGGATTCTCGGAAGGACTCCTGCGCGTCGGCGAGCTGCACCTGCCGATATCGATCGTCGCGTCCACTCCTGAGTTTGAGTTCCTGGTGGAACAGCTGGGCGCACCGGGAAGGGGGTCGGACCCACCGAACGGTGCACCTCGAGCACCAGATTTATGAGGCGTGCTCAGGGTCGAGCCTCGATGAGCGCGGCGGAAGAGGCGACCGCCGAGCGCCCGCGCCGCAAGCGGGCGCCGTGGAGCCTGAAATCGATCGTCGTCGACGTGACCGGCCGGCCAATCTCCGAGTTCCAGAACGACGCGGCCCCGGCGAACGGCGGACGTTCGGCGTCGGCAGGGCGACCGTACGACATTCCCGTCGAGACCGACGATATCGACCCGGTGGAACGGGTCACCCCCCCGCTGTCGGGGGCGAACGCGCGTCGCTACCACGCCCAATCGGGCGAGCACCACCTCGCGACGATGGATCGGCATCGGCCGGCCGTCGGAAGCGAGGGATCCCCTGCGAACCGCCCCGAGCGGATCTACCTCCACTACCTTCTCCTCCACCTCGACCGACTGAGCGTGCCGGCGCTGTGGTACCTTCGACGCCAGGTCAACGAAGAGCTCTCCTATCGCGCCCGCCCGAAACCGAGGTCGCAGGACCCTCCTCCGACCCCGTGAGCCCGCGCCCGCGAGCCTCCTCCGCCAGTCGAGCGTAGGCATCGTCGTCCCACTCGACTCCGATCGCGCTCCGACCGAGCTCGAGGGCGGCCCACAAGGTCGTACCGGTGCCGGCGAACGGATCGAGCACCGTATCTCCTTTCACGGAGAACATCCGCACGAGCCGCCGTGGGATCTCCGGGGGAAATGCACCGGTCCGCCGCCCGTCGCGCAGCTGGGCCGCTCCGCGAACGTCACTCCAGACCTGGCTGAACCAGTGGTCCCTTTCCGATCGGGACAGCCGACTCCCGTAACGCTCTGCGTCGTGCGGAGGGAACCGCCGCAGCCCTCCCCGGCGGAAGAGCAGGACGAACTCGCAGTCGAGCGTGACATAGGCGTTGGGCGGCAGGAACCCGCTCCCGAGGAACGCGTTCGGCTTGTTGGTCGGTTTCTTCCAGAGGATGTACGGGAGCGGAGCAAATCCGCAACGGCTCGCGCGAGCGAGGATCTCCGCGTGGTTCGGCCACAACCGGAACTCGCCGTGCGTCGAACGAAGGGCGTCGCCGACGACGATCGCGAGGATTCCGCCCGGGACGAGGACCCGGTACGCCTCCCGCCAGGCCCCTTCGAGGACGTCGTGCATCGCGTCGAACCCATCCGCACCTTGGGCCCGGAAGGTGGCGTCCCACTGGGGGATCATCGGGTACGGAGGGCTCGTGACGATGAGCTGGACTTCCCCGTTCTTGATCGAACGGAGACGGTCGGCGGAGCCGTGGAAGAGCTCGAGGCCCGGCGCACCGCCCGAGGTCACGGTGCGGAGAGCTGGAAGGACCGTTTATACACGCCCCCGTTCACCCGGAGACATGCGGCTCGACCGACCCGTCCTCCAGGTCGCTCTCGACTTCGAGAACCTCTCCCGGGCGCTGACCGCGGCCCGCGAGGCGGTCGAGGGCGGAGCCGACTGGGTCGAGGCGGGGACGCCGCTCGTCAAGAGCGAGGGTCTCGACTCGGTCCGAGAGCTGAAGAAGGCGTTCCCGAACCACCGGATCGTCGCGGACCTGAAGGTCATGGACACGGGCGCGTTCGAGGTCGAGATCGCGGCGAAGGCCGGCGCGGACGTCGTCACCGTGCTCGGAGCGGCGGACGACGACACGATCGCCGAGGCGGTCCGGGGCGGCGAGCTCTACGGAGCCGAGATCATGGTCGATCTGCTCAATGTCGCGGATCCCGTGGCACGCGCGAAGCGGGCCGCCGAGCTCGGCGCGGCCGCGGTCTGCTGGCACGTGGGGATCGACATGCAGATGCAGGGACGGACCCCGTTCGAGACGCTCGAGCGTCTCGCCGAGGGGTCCCCGATCCCCGTCGCGGTCGCGGGCGGCCTCACGAGCGAGTCGGTCGCCCGCGCGACGCGGGCGGGCGCCCAGATCCTGATCGTCGGCGGCGCGATCACCAAGAGCCCCCGCATCGTGGATGCGACGAAGCGGATTCGCGAGGCGATCGACACCCGCACGGAAATCGCCTCCGAGAACTTCCGGCGGTTCGCGGGACCGGACGTGCGCGAGGCGTTCCTCAAGGTCTCGAGTCCGAACGTCACGGACGCGATGCAGCGTCAGGGCGCGATGCACGGCCTCGCAGCGCATCTCAAGGACCCTCTCACCCGGATGGTCGGCCCCGCGGTGACGGTCGTGACCCGTGACGGGGACTGGGCGAAGCCGGTCGAGGCGATCGACCGGGCGGGCCCGGGCGACGTGATCGTGATCGACGCGGGTGGTGGGACGACCGCGGTCTGGGGAGAGCTCGCGAGCTGGAGCGCGCACGGACGGAAGGTCTCCGGCGTGGTGATCGACGGCGCGGCACGCGACATCGACGCCGCGGTGATCGACCTCGGTTTCCCGATCTTCAGCCGGAGCGTCAGCCCGAACGCGGGCGAACCGAAGGGCCACGGGGAGATCGGCGTGGAGGTCGTGGTCGGCGGGCAGAAGGTCCGCCCCGGTGACTGGATCGTCGGGGACCTGAGCGGGCTCGTGGTCGTCCCCCGCGAGCGCGCCCAGGAGATCGCGAACCGGGCGCTGGATGTCCTCGAGCACGAGAACCGGGTCCGCGAGGAGATTCGGCGCGGCTCGACGCTCGGCCAGGTCCAGAAGCTCGAACGCTGGGAGCGGGTGGGATGAATCCCGTTCCCAAGGGGCCGACAGGGAGCCCGCTGCCCGCTCAAATCGGACGGGCATGGCTCCCGGTCACACTATTCGCGATGAGGCTCCGATCCATCAACCCTTAAGTAATATGTTTATGTAAACACACTTGTGTCAGTAAAGACGGTGACCCTATCCGAGGACGCGTACGCGGCTCTCGCTTCTCGGAAGAAAGAGGGGGAGAGCTTCAGTGACGTTGTCCGTCGGCTATCCCGATCTGACCGTTCCCTCAAGGAGTTTGCCGGAGCCTGGAGCGACGTTCCGCCCAATCAGATGGAGGAGTTTGAGACTTGGATGAGAGGGAGCGACCTCGAGTCACGAGAAGGGATGGTTCGCCTCGCCCGCAGGCGTACGAAGTGATCTCGTGGTCAGCCTTGACTCAACGTTCCTGATTGATCTGCTCCGGGGGGTCCCGGACGCGATGGAGCGGTTGGACTCGCTCGAACGGGAGCGGGAGCCGGGATTTGTCACCCCTCCGGCGGCCACCGAGGTCATGGTCCGCGCTCATCGATTCGGTGGGAAGCCGCTTCGGGCGGCGGAGAGTCTGTTGGGCTCTCTTCACTGGCTCGACTTTGACTGGGAGTCGTGCCGACTCGCGGGTCGGATTGAGGCGGAGCTCGTGGTCCAGGGGAACCCGATGTCGGCAGCCGATCTCTTCATCGCTTCGATCACCCTTCGCCACGGGCAGCGACTTCTGACACGGGATCGGGACTTTGCACGCGTGAAGGGCCTTCGGATCGAGACGTATTGATGGGTGCGAGGGCCATCACTCCCGTGCTTCCGCTGCCGAAATCGCCTTAGGCTCGTGCCCGGGTCGGGCAGCTCGTGCCGAGCCGGGTGCTCCCGTAGTCTAGTCCGGTCAAGGATCCGTGGCCTTCGACCACGAAACGCGGGTTCGAATCCCGCCGGGAGCATTCCCACAATGACCTATGCCGAACTTCACCTGGCCGGGAATCCTGGCCGAAGCTAGTCCGGGCTCGTCCCGCGGGAGTCGGTGCCGCTCCGGTCCTCGGCTCCCTCGCTATCCCGGCCCGAGCAGGGGTGGAGATGGACGGGCGCCTTTACTTCGAACACCTCGCGGTAGACGTCGTCACCGAAGGCGGTCGAGAGGGGACGACCTTCGACCACCCGGAACGTCCGCGCCCCGTTTGGAAGCCGCTCGGCCCGCAGGAACCGGGCATCGGCTCTCCCTTCGCGGGCCACGCCCTCGGCAAAGTCGTAGAGAAAGGTCACGAAGAACACCTCGGCTCCGACCTCGAGCCAGGCCCGGGTGATTTGCCGAGCGATCTCGGAACCTTCGCGCTCGTTCGTGGAGGCGAGGGACTCGTTCAGGAGCACGAGGCTCCCGGGGCGGAGCGCGCGGGCGATCGCTCCCAGACGCAGCAGCTCCTCCTCAAGCTTTCCGCGTCGTAGGCTGGGATCCTCGGCTCGCGGGAAGTGCGAGAAGAGGGAGGGCACGAGGTTCGCCGCGAAGCGCTCGGCCGGGACGAACAATCCCGCCTGCATCAAGAGCTGGGCGAGTCCGACACTCCGCAAAAAGGTGGTCTTTCCACCTTGGTTGGCCCCCGTAATGAGGAAGAGCCGGGATTCGCTCGCTTCGAGCGAGTTCGGGACGGCGGGGCGCTCGAGTTGGAGGGCGAGGCTCGGGTCGTAGAGCCCCCGAATCGATCGGTGGAGCGGGCCGAGGGGTCCCGGCACCGGAAAGCAGGTCGGAGCCCGGCGACGAGCGAGTTCCTCGGAGAGGTGAATCGCTCCTAGAAGGAATCCCAGCTCTCGCTGGAGCGACGTGAGGAAGTCCGAAACGTGGTCGACGGATTGGGCGAGGACCTGCGCCACCGGATCGATCCCCCGATCGATCAACTCGGATAGGAACCGGTGCCCGCTCTCGTCCCGCTCGGCCACGACGATGGTGTCGGGCGAGCGGCGGCGCCCGAGCAGCCGGCTCGTCCACCCCTTTCGGGGCAACGGGGGCTCCCGAAGGGAGTGCCCGGATCCACGCAGGCCGGGACCGAGCGAAGCGCTCATCCAGACCCCGCGCGGGAACCGCAGTTGGGCGAGGAGCCCGCGCAGGCGCTGCAAATAGGGCTCCTCGAGCTGATCGCGCGTCATTGCGAACAGGTGCTGGAAGCCCTCCGACCGGAACTCGGATGCGTAACGTTCGGCGAGGCTGCGGAGCGTGCCCAGGGTGCCGAGGAACCCGTCGAGGACCCGGATCGAGCGGGAGACGGACAGTTGGGGGGAGCGGCTCAGCGGCACCCACTCGCGATGTTCGGCCCGGATCGCGGCCGACGCCAGCGAGTACAACTCCCGGATCGCTGTGCCATTCGCCAGCGCGTCCCTCAGAACTCGCTGGCGGTAGAGGATGATGTCGGGGTCCGTGCATCCGCGTCGGAGCGTCTCGGATGCTACGTCGTGGATCGCCGCGTCGTCCCGGGCCATCACCCCGAGCAGGGTCTCCAGGTCGAGGTCCGCCCCGAGCGTTTCGGGAAAGGGAACGAGCATCGACGGGGTCACCGGGGCGCCCTCGGGGTACAGAAGTTGAACCCTCATCCGGACCTCGATGGGCGCAGCCGTTCGTAGCTGATCCCGTACTTCTCCGCCAGCGCAACCGCGTAGGCCCTACCCTCGGCCGGCTGCCGCACGACTCGGTACGTCCGCACCGTGGGATCGGCCGGGGAGACGGTCGCGACCATGCTGACGACCGACGGTCCGATCGTCGAGAGCTCATCTAAGAACGTGACGTAGACGCCCCGCGTCCCCTTCGCGAGAGCCCGGTCGAGGATGCGCCGGCCGAGCAGCAACCCGTCGGAGACGGTGGTGCTCGCGAACCCTTCGTTGACGACGAGGAGAGAGCGCTCGGTCGCGCGAGCGAGGATCTCGTGGAATCGATCCAGCTCATCGTGGAGACGTCCCCGCAGGTCCTCCGGGTGTTCTTCCCTCCCAAAGTGCGTATAGATCGCGTCGCACCAAGGGATCTGGGTGCGTGCGCCCGGGACCGGCAGGCCGAGGCGTCCGAGCGCATGCACCTGACCGAAGGCCCGGGCGAAGGTGGTCTTGCCTCCGCGGTTCGGCCCGGTCACGACGAACAACCGCTCCGGGCCGGTCAGGCGGAAGTCGTTGACCACCACGGTGCCCCGTTCGCGCACCTGTCGGTCCGCGAGCGCGACGTCGAAGGTGTGCTCGGCGTAGATCTCCGGGGGCGAGTCCTGTACCTCGGGGTAACAAAATTCGAGGCCGGCGGCTCTCAGCGAAACGAGAAGGTCGAGGTAGGCGAGATAGAACTCGACCTCCCGGTCGAACCGCACCAAGACCGGATCTCGGAACTCCGGACGCTCGTGAGGATAGCGGCTCAGGCGTGCGAACAGTTCGGGTTGGAACCGGACGACGATCTCGAGGATTTGCGCTTCGATGTGGTTCATCTCGGGATCGCGCTCCCGGTAGTGGACGGGGGGATCCGTCACGTCGCCCGAGCGGAACCTATCGAAGAGCTGGGCCGCGTAGGTGCGGACCTCCGTCGCCCTGCGGAACGGCGCGACCGTGATCCGCGAGCCGCGTACGAAGAGCGAGTACGTGACTTCGTTGAGGTCGTGGCGAAGGGAACTTGTCTCCCGCGCGAACTCCCGGAATCCCGTTCCCGCTAGATGATTCCGAAGGTAGTCGACCAGTGCCCGCAGACCGCGCGAGCGGGGATCGGCCCTTTCGAGGTCCGCGGCCAGTGCGGTCACCGTAGCCGCGTACGCCCCGGCCGCCTCCAGGTGCCAGGAAGCCGCCTGGCGGAGGTTCCTCAACTTCTGGCTTCGGAGCAACTGCTCCCGGACGGCCCGCATCCCCTGAGCGAAGGCATCGACCGCTCGCCGGACCTCGACCCGTTCTAGGTCCCGGCAGATCTCCTGGCGGTAGGCAACCGCCGACGCGCACGGGGGGATGCGGGCGAAGAGAGGCAGGAGGTCGTATTCCTCCCGCCCTACGGTGAGCCGTTGGACCACCGGCTCGAGGCCGAGGTCACGGAAACACTCTGTAGCCGCGGCCGGGGCCGCGACGTCGGGTGTCGCCTCGGTTTCATCGAGCACACCGGTGAATCCCACGGCACCGCCGAGGGGGGATCCCCCGCGCCCCACCGATCGTACGCTCCCGCCGGGCGTTGCGCTCATCAGCCCGGCCCGACGGATGCGGAGGGGGGGGAGGGCCGAACGGTCTCGCCAAGGCCCGGTGCTGCGTTCGCCCGGCGCTCGATCGCTTCCACCCGCTCGTGCCAGCGTTCCATGTCCGCGCGCCATCGTTCCCGGCGCACTTGGTCCCCGGCGTGCTGGGCCCGTCCCTGTTGCAACGCGAGCTCGATCTCCCGGAGGTTCTGTTCCAGTTGCTGCGCGACCTGTTCCTTGAGAGCGTGCCAGGATCGATGGATGCGCTCGACCAGGTCCGCGCGAATGCGCCCGGACTGAGCGTCGAGCTCGTCGGCCACGAGCGTGGACAGTTGGGTTCGGATCCTTTGGCGCACGAGCCCTGCCGGAAGGAAGAGGACGGTCTGGCCCGCGAGCGTGCCATCGTAGCGTCCTTCGATGTGGTCCGTGTAGTGCCGGGCGTGGGCTAACTCGGTAGCGAACGCGATGGGGTCCATCTGCACCCCGAACTCTTGACGCACGAGCTCGGACATCTCCCGGGTCCAACGACCCAGCCGTCGCTCGAACTGGGAGGCCATCTGCTCCAAGGACGCCGTCGCCTCACGGGTCAAGGTGTCGCGTAGATGCGTAATGACCGGCCCCAGTCGCTCGCGGAGCCGGCGATCGAACTCACGGACGAAGGTGCTGCCGAAGCCCGCAGGGATCGAGCCGAGGCCCGCCTCGAGCGCATGGACGATGGATGGGGCTTCTCCCCCCGTCAACTGTCGGAGCCGCCCCGGCAGGCCCTGGCAGAGCCGTTCGATCTCTTCGTTGAGGAGGGCTTGGGTGGCCCTATGCTCGGACCGGATCTCGGCAATCCCTTGCTCGAGCGCCATCAGCTTTTCGTCGTACTCCTGCTCCGAAAGGGAGGAAGTACGCAGCGCGAGCTCGATGGTCCCTCGTAGGCGCGCGCCGAACTGCCGAGTTCGGGCACGAGCGACGGCCCGGAGCGACTCCACCCGGCCCGGGCCGACGAACCGATGTAGGTCGTCCCAGAGCGCCTGTAGACCGGATCGGGCCCAGGCCGCTGGTGTGCGGACGCCCCCACCCGCGAGCGCGTCCCGCGCGGAGGTCGGGTAGATGCGCGCCGAGGCAAATCCGCAGCGCTCGCGGAGGATCTCGTCCAGGTACTGGAGGAGTTCCGCCCGGTTGTCGGGGGAGAGGAGGTCGACCTTGTTGAGAACGAAGAAGAACTTCGCCGCGTGCGACGACGCTTCGGAGAGGAAGGCGATCTCGTCCGCGGTCACCGAGGGGTCGGGCGACAGAACGAAGATCGCCGCATCGGCGCTCGGCAAGAGCTCGCGAGCGGCCCTCGTGTTGGCGTCGTGGGGAGAGCCGATCCCCGGACTGTCGACGAAGGTGATCCCCTCGGCCCAGTCCGGCAACGGCGCGGCGATGACCACCCGCGTGACGCCCCGGCGGTTTCCCGCGTTCCTCTTCTCGGAAACGTACTCGGAGACATGCGAGAGCGGGATGGTTCGCGAACTGCCTCCCGCCTCCAGTACAGTGGCTCCTTCCTCTCCCCGGACGAGGGCGGTGGCTACCGCCGTCATCGGAAGGACTCCGGTTGGGAACAGCTCCCGGCCCGCGATGGCGTTGAGGAGCGAGGACTTTCCACGCTTGAACTGTCCTAGGACGACGATCGTGAGCTCGCCCCGAGCGAGCGACTCCGATGCCCGGTGGATCTCCCCGGCCAGTTGCGGCAAAGCCGCCACGTGGGCGATCGATTCGAGCTCACGCAGGTCCGCGTCGATAGCGGGCGCTTCGGTGCAGGGGGCCGGGGGGCTCATGCGGGTCTCCGATAGGAGCCATCATCCGCATGGCGGCAATTCTGGCGGGCCCCATCGCCGATCCCGATCACGATTCTCCCGCTAAAGATGCTTTCGCATCCCCACGCTCGCCGATGGGCTACGACCGGGAAGGCCCCGGTTTTCGGCATCATCGGTCCTAAAATACTCGAGCTGTGTGGGTTCACGCACGACGGAGGCGTCCGTCGGTCGGCGGGCTTGGCCCGACCGACAACTGCCCTTGGACCGCAGGGGCCAATGACGCCTACCTCCCGAAGTCAGGAAGGCAGGCATCATGGACCTCAGCGCGGCGGCTGTCGTTGTACTTCAGGCCGGCGCGGTCCTCCTCCTAGCTCCGCTCTTTGCGGGGATCGCCGCGCGGTGGAAGGCGTGGACCGAGTCCCGAACGGGGCCGCCGGTGCTCCAGCCGTACCACGACCTGGTCAAGTACCTCCGCAAAGAAGTGGTACTGCCGACCGGCGCGTCGCGAGTCTTCATCGCGGCTCCGACGGTCGCCTTCGCCGCGTACGTGGTCATCTCGGTCGTCCTGCCTATCGCCACGCCCTACCCGATCGAGGTGGCGTCGCTGGTCGATTTCCTGGGAGGCGCCTTGCTCTTCGGACTCGCAGCGGTAGTGACGCTCCTCGCCGCTATCGACTCCGGTAGCAACTTTCCCGCCCTCGGTGCGAGCCGTGCCGTGTCGTTCGCCGCGCTGGCCGAACCGACCCTCATCATCGTCTTCTTTGGCGTGGCCGTGATCTCGGGAACGAACAACCCGTACGTCACCAACAACGTCCTGGCCTCCTCGCTGAACGCCTACCTGAGCCCCACGCACCTTCTCGTGATGGCCGCCTTCTTTCTCCTGCTCCTGTTCGAGACCGGCAAGCTTCCGGTCGAGAGCAGCGGACTCGGCGAGTTCGGGATGCTGGACGAGGGTCGCACGTTCGAGCACTCGGGCCGGTTGCTCGGCCTATTTCGATGGAACGGCTGGCTCAAGCAGTTCTTGCTCTACGCGGTGTTCCTCAACGTCTTCGCGCTACCGTGGGGGATGCTCTCGCAGCCGACGGTCGCGGCCGCGGGCTTCAATCTGATCGTTCTCGCCGCAAAGATGCTCCTGCTCGTTGTCGTGCTGGTCTTCCTCGAGGCGACGCTCGCTAAGATCCGCCTGTTCAAGATCCGCGACTATCTCGCAGTCAGCTTCTCCCTGGCCATCCTCGCGCTGTTCGCCTTCGCGGTCCTCGGGGGCGCGTGAGCATGGATAGCACGATCACCATCGAGGCTCTTCTTGGAATAGGAATGCTCCTGACCGCGCTCTACCTGCAGGCGGAGTCGTTCCTCGACCCGATGGTCCGAGCCGTGGCCGTCCAATCGTTGCTCTTGGCCGGCTTGCTCCTCTGGCTCGCCTACGTGGACCGCGATGTCGACCTCGTGATCGTCGCAGCCCTGGTGGTCGCGCTCCGTGTCGCCGTGATTCCCTACATTCTCCAGCGCCAGATCCGCGCGTTCCACTGGCGCGCGAGAGAGGTGCGGGCCGCGCATCGCGTCGCCGGGCATGCGCTCGCGGCCGTGGCGCTCGCCATCGTTGCCTGGTTCATCTTCCAGGAGACGCTCGCGCCGGCGCTTCCGGACCTCCCCGGGATCGCCCTGCCCTTCGTCCTGCTCGCGGAAGGCCTGTTGCTGCTCGCCACCCGGACGAACACGCTCGCGCAGGTCATCGGCTACATCGAAGAGGAGAACGCGGTCGTCTACGCCGGGGTGCTGTTCGTCGCCGCGTTCCCCCTGCTCATCGAGATGGTCGTCTTCCTCGACGTGCTCGGCGTGATCCTTGTCGCCGTGATCCTCTCCTTCCAGCGCACGGTGATCGGCATCCCCGAAGAGGAGCTGATGGAGGAACTGTCGGGATGAGCGCGACCCTCGCCGAGACGTGGTTCCTCCTCGCCTTGCTCGCTCCCGTAGCGGGGAGCCTCCTGGCCCTGCACCCGTCGCCCACGATCAGCGAGGCGGCGGCCCGCGCCGCCTCCGTGATCGCCTGGGTTGGGGCGGTCGGACTGCTCGTCTCGGGCACCGCGCAACAGTGGATCGGCTATTTCGGCGTGGATTCCGTCAGCGATCTCTTCGTCTTCCTCGTCGCGTCGATCTATGCGCTCTCCGTCTGGTACTCCCGGGCGTATCTCCGATCGGTCCACACTCCGTTCCTCACGCCCCAGCGCTACTACGCCCTTCTCGCCGCGTTCGCGTTCGCCATGATCCTCACCCTCACCGTTTCCGACCTGGGGTTGATGTGGATCGGCGTCGAGGCGACGACGGTCGCGAGCGCTCTGTTGATCGTCCTCGAGCGCAAGCCGACGAGCGTCGAGGCGGCCTGGCGCTACACGATCATCGCCTCCGCCGGCCTCACGATCGCGCTCTTCGGGCTCTTGCTGCTGTATCGGGCCGCGGGATCCTTGAATGCGTTCGCCTTGGCCGCCAACCCGCTACCGGCAACGCTCACGCTCACCACCGCGGTCGCGCTCGCGCTGGTGGGCTACGGAACCAAGGTCGGGCTCTTCCCGATGCACACGTGGTTGCCGGATGCGCACTCGGAGGCGCCGTCGCCGGTCTCGGCCATGTTCTCGGGCGTCTTGCTACCCACCGCGCTCTACGCTTTCCTCCGGGTCTACGCGGTGATCGCGGCCCCGGTCCCGTTCCCCCTCCGCACGCTGGTCGTCGTGTTCGGCCTGCTCACGGCGGTCGTAGCGGCCTTCCTCCTGCAACGGCAGCGCTCGTACAAGCGGCTGTTCGCCTATTCGAGCATGGAGGTCATGGGCCTCGCGATCGTGGGGATCGGCGTCGGAGGGGTCGCCCTCTACGGCGCCCTCCTGCTCGTGGTCGCCCATGCGTTCGCGAAGGCGGCCGCGTTCTACACCTCGGGCAACGTCCTTCGGCGAACCGGGACTACCGACATTGATCGAGTGCGATCGATCCGGGAGCGCTGGCCGTGGACCGGGGGCACATGGATCGCCTCGGCCGTCGCGGTCACGGGTGCCCCTCCGTTCGGGACCTTCGTCGGGGAGCTCCTGATCCTCGCCGGATCCGTGGCCATGGGGCTGTACTGGGTCGCCGGGATCGCCGGGGCCGCCATCACGCTCGCCTTCCTCGGGGTGAACATCCAGGTGGGCCGGATGGTCTTCGGGTCCTCCGACCGGACCTACCTGCGTCAGGAGGACCCGGCGCGGGAGCTGTGGGCACCCCTGGCGGGCCTTGGGGTCGCGCTCGCGCTCGGCCTCATCGCGATCCCCTACCTCGCGCCCGCGATCCAAGCGGCAAGTCGATTCCTGGGAGGCGGCTCATGAGTGGACGCGGCTGGTTGGAGGTCGTCGCCCAACCGCCCGCCCCATCGAGAACGATCGCGCTGGCCTACGTCTCTCCTTCGCAGGACGTCGCGCTGTGGAACGACTACGAGTCCTACCGGACTCTGCTCGTGGCCCACCCGCGCCTGGGATCCGCGGACGCGGCCCTGTCCGGCCGTTGGAGCGTCGGCGCGAACGGTCCGGGCGCGATCGCCGACGAAGAGCGCGTAGAAGGCTACGGCACGTTCACGTTCCCCTACGGTCCCGTGGCGATGGGGGTCAACGAAGCGGGCGCCTTCGACCTACGAACCTACGGAGAGCGGGTCTTGGAGGTGACCACGCTGGTCGGCCACAAGCACCGCGGGGTGGAGGCGGCGATCCTCGGAAGGACGCCGGAAGATGCGACCCTGTGGATCGAGCGGCGGGTCGGGCCGTATGCGCTCTCGCACGTGGCGACGTTCCTCGGAGCGGTGGAATCCGCTCTCGGGCGGCCGGTCCCGCAACGGGAGCTGTGGACTCGCGCGCTCCTCCAGGAACTGCAGCGGATCTACAACCACCTGAGGGTCATCGCCCGGGTCGCCGAGGCGGCGAGCCAGAACGTCGGCACGGCGCAGTTGCAAATCCTCGTGGAGGATCTCCTGCGGATGCTGGGCCGGTTCACGGGTCATCGATGGGGCTTCGGCGCGTTGCTCCCCGGCCACGCCCCGTTGCGGCTGGGTGCGGAGGATCGCCGGGACCTGTTCGAGAGGCTAACGGCGCTCCATCGAGAGTTCGACGGCCTGTGGGAAAGTTTGCTCACTTCGCGGACGTTGGTCGATCGCCTGCAATCGACCGGAATCCTGTCCGAACGCGATGCCATACGGCTGGCCGTGGTAGGTCCGGCGCTGCGTGCCTCGAGGGTGGCGTGGGATGACCGCCTGAGGAGTCCCGAGTTCCCGTACACCGATCTGTTCGTCTCAATCCCCCGGGAGGACGGCGGGGATGCGCTGGCCCGCGTGCTCATGCGACGCGAGGAGATCCGGGCGAGCCTCCTGCTCATCGAACAACTGCTCGATCGCTGGTCTTCCGCCCGGGGCGCCGAGTGGGCACCGCCCGCGCCGATCGCCCCGCAACGTGGGATCGCGCGCG
>JAKAPG010000129.1 GCA_021823085.1 Thermoplasmata archaeon
CCACAGTACGAGAGGAACGGGGAATCGGCGCCTCTAGTCCATCAGTTGTCCGGCAGGGCATCGCTGAGCAGCCACGCGCTCCGGGATAAGGGCTGAAAGCATCTAAGCCCGAAACCCCCTCGAAAACGAGAGACCTTCAAGGACATTCGTAGAAGACGAGTTCGATAGAGCCGGGGTGTACGCGGAAAGCCTTCGGGCGATCCGTTCAGCCCGCGGCCACTAACGTCCGCAGCTACGTTATCTGGTTGCTCTTGGCAGTTACACAGAACGCGTGTGGTTCCTATTTTCCCCGGAACCCTTCCCTCGGCGAGCGGACGCGCCCGCCCCCCGCGAGGCTAAGTGACATGAGCCTCTCCGCGGACGTGGCCCTCTTGGGTAGCCCGAAGAGCCGATGGCCCGTGGCCGCTTGGATCCGGCTCCGGCTGCCGCACCGGGAGGCTCCGTTGGTACTGATGGGCTCCGCGCCGCCTCCGGTTCCCCCGTTGGAGCTGCTCGAGCCGAACCCGGTCCCCACCGATCCCCGTCGGCGGATCTTTGCCCACGAGGAGGAGCGGCCGGGCGGGTGGGTCCTGCGCCTGGTGTGGGACTCCGAGGATCCCGAAGTGCTCGAGGCGGAGTACCGCGCGCCGGTCTACGGTGCGCGCCTTGCCCCGACCATGGTAACTGAGTTCTGGACGGCCGTAAGGGCCCGGACCGCTCCGCTCGGCCCGCTTTCGGTCGAGGCCGCGGACCCGAGGGCCTGACGTCGCAGGTCGACCGGGGAGTTCAGCCGGCGGGGGGTCCGCCACCGCGACGGGCGGAGCGCACCTTCTCCGCGAGAGCGGCGGCGACCGCGGCCGGGCGGTAGCGGCGAACGCTCTCGACAGCGGCCGCCGCTGCTTCGGGGTCCCGGGGGTGGGCCTGTAGCTGGAGGCACGCCTCTAAGAGCTCCTCACGGCGGGTGGCGAATCGGACCTGCGGGTTGAGACGGTGCTCGAAATACGGGCCCTGTCGGGGCTCGGTGATCACGGGGGTTCCGCAGGCCAGCGACTCGATGGGTAGCAGCCCGAGCGCCTCGTAGTCGAACAAGAACAGGGTGCCGCGGGCCCTCCCAATGAGATCCACCATCTGGGCATCGGTCACGAAGCCACGGTGAGGGATTCCGTCGAGCGGGCGGGGGCCGTAGGCCAGGAACCGGACACCGTGGTCCGCGAGCCATCGGACCGTCCCGAGGGCTCCCCCGTCAACGCTGGCCGTGGGGAGCGCGATGTACCCGTCTCCGTCAGCTTGGACCGAGGGAGGTCGAAATAGCGCGTCGTCATAGACGGCGAGCTCCCCGTCAGACGGGATCCCGTACAGGTAGTCGAGGAGCGTCGAGGACCAGCCGGAGATCCCGAAGCGAAGGTCGAAGGCGCGCAGGCGTGCCGCCTCGACCCGGTGGACCGCCGGGAGCGCCGGCATCGCGAGCGCACGCAGCCCGGCAAAGGGCCGGGCGTAGCCCAGGAGGAACGGATGATCCAAGAGTTCGAGGAGGCAAACGGCCGTCACCGGGCGCCCGGCCCCGGGCCAGCTCCGCAGATACTCGCCGAGCCAGTGTCCTTCGTCGGCAAAGACGATCGCGGCGTCCCACGGGGAGTCCCGATGCAAGGAGCGCAGCCGCCGAGCGAGCCGCCGATCCGGGCCGCGCACCAGCTGCCACCACAGCAGCCGGCTCATCCGGTCGCGCCTCGCGGGCACCGTCTCAAGAACGTCGAGTTGGGCGCCGCCGATCTGGCGCCGCACCTCGTCCGCGACGGGTTCCGAGAGGCTGTGCACGCTCAGGGTGACGTCGTGGGTCCGGGCGAGCTCGCGGGCGAGGACGAACGCGCAGCGGTTGCCGAACACCCGGCTGACGAGCGGCGTGACGATCGCGATCCTCACACCGCGCCTCGGCGGATGTCGTCCAAGTAGCCGCGAAACTGCTCCACGATGCGTGGGTAGGTCCGCTCCGCCAAGACGTACGCTCTCGCTGCGGAAGCGTAGTGACTCCAGGTGACGGGCGACTCGAGAAGCTCGACGGTCCGATCCAGCGCCGGGCCGGATTCGAGCGCATCCACGATGGCCCCTGTCACGCCGTCCCGTATGTTCTCTTCGGAGGCCGGTAGCCGACGAGCGAGGGTCGGCGTGCCCTGGGAGGCGGCCTCGAGGATGGTCGCCGAGGAGAGCTCGGGGGCCGCGTGACGGCGCCCGAGGGAGTCGACCGGATCACTCGCAAAGACGAAGATCTTCGCCCGGCGGTAGAGGCCGATGAGGTCTTGGTCGGGGGGGTTGGCCCAGAACTCCGCGGCGACCCGCGGGGCGAGACGGCGAGCCCTCTCCCGCAGGCTGTCCCAGAACCATCGATCCCCGACGGCCCCCGCGACGACGACACGGATCGATCGCCCCAACCTTTCGGAAGTGCGGGCCGCCAGCTCCAGTAGCCGCTCCGGTCGCTTCCACGGTACCACCCGGCCCACGAAGAGCAGGTCGATGCTGCGTTCCGACCAATCCGGCGGTGGGGGGGCGGCCGTGAACGCCGTGGAGACCGCCGCGGGGATTATCCGGGAAGGATGGGGCGCGAGGGCCTGCAGGATCGCCTCGCTGAAGCGGGAGACGGGGGCATAGTAGTCGACCATGCGCGCGGTGAGCGTGGGCCATGGGAAGAAACGTGCTCCATGGTCGGTGAGGATCACTCGAAACCCGTCGCCGTGCTTGCGCAACTCGGCCAGGAGGATCCAGAGGGTCGCCGAGGCCGTTCGAAGGTTGTGCACGTGAACAAAGTCGATGTCCCCTGCATTCTCACGAAGGACCGATCGTATCGTGCTCGCTCCCTGAAGCCGGGGGATAGGGTTCGTGGCGGTGAGGAAGGGGGGCAGATCGAAATAGCGCGACGGGATGGGTCGATGACCGGCCTCGAGTCCCTTCGTGCCTCCCGGGTCCGCATAGGCGAAGAGGACGGGCTCGTGTCGAGCGAGCTCGGCGGCGAACCAAGTGGGGTGGCGCTCACCGCCCCCCTCTCGCCCCGGTCCGAACGGGGCCGCGGTTACCTCGAGGATCGTCACGGACACCCCCTGCCCGAAGAGGCGGGAGGCCGAGGGGGGGTGATGCGCAGGACGAATTGGGAGACGGGCAGCGGCTCGAGCCGTCGAAGCACATGCCGGCATCGGATTCCCGATTAAACCCTGCGGCGTGGTCGGGGAAGGGCCATCGGCGGGGAGGACTTTTCCGTTCGGGGGCCACTGCGAGGGCGTGCTGACCGCGACCTTTCTCCACCTGCCGGGCATCGGCCCGGCCACCGAGTCCGATCTCTGGGAGCTCGGGCTCGGGACGTGGTCGGCGCTGCGTGCGAGCCGGACGCTCGCTGCGCTGCCCGAGGAGCGCCGCCGCCGGATAGAACACGAGCTGGACGCGAGCCAGGAAGCGCTCCGAGCCCGAGCGGCGGCGTACTTCGCACGGCGGCTCCCCCGAGGGGAGCACTGGCGCATCTACCCGGACTTCGCGGAGTCCACGGCCTTCTTGGACATCGAGACGACCGGACTCTCTCCCTACGAGGGTACGGTGACCGTCGTCACAGTGCACGGCGGAGGAAGGACCCGAACTTTCGTCGCGGACGAAGACCTAGAAGAGCTCCCCGCCTACCTCCGAGGATTCCAAGTTCTTGTGACGTTCAACGGGTCGCTCTTTGATGTCCCCTTCCTCGAGGTCCGCTTTCCGGCCCTGGTGGTCCCCGAGGCCCATGTCGACCTGCGGTTCCTCCTGAGGCGGTTGGGATTCGTGGGCGGACTCAAGAAGATCGAGCAGCAGCTCGCCCTCGGGCGACGCGATGGGGTGGAAGGGATTCACGGCCTTGACGCCGTCCGCCTCTGGGAGGCGCACCGCGCAGGGAGCGCCTCGGCTCTGGACCGGCTTGTTCGGTACAACCGGGCCGATACCGTCAACCTGGAGCCCCTCCTCCGGTTCGCGGTGGCCCAGTTGACGCAGCGGCTCCGGCCGGCGGATCGCTTCGCCCCGCTCGAGGCACCGGGTCGCTCCCCCCTGTTCTGAACCGCCCTCGGAGCGACGCTCACGCGTCGCCGCCGATCTCCTGACTTTGTACCGGACGGATCGGTGCGGCCACGGGCGCCCCGCGCGGGGGCTTGCTTGCTCCGACCCGAGCGAGTGCCTGGGCGCAGTACTCTTCCGACGTGTCCACGTAGAGATAGTGGCGGCCGGTGCGTCGGGCCACGGCGGCCACGGTGCCGGTCCCGCCGAACATGTCGAGCACGGTGTTCCCCCGGTAGCTGTAGAACTTGACCAACCGCTCGATCAAGGCCTCGGGAAACGGGGCGGGATGCCCATTGCGCCGTCGCTCCGGGGGGATCGACCAGTGGCCGTCGGAGAAGTCCTGGAACTCGCGTCCCTCGATGTCGATGGCCGTCCGGTCCCCCGGAAGACGCCAGCTACCCTTGGAGAAGACGAGGACGTACTCCCACGAGGGAATGATGTGCGGGTTCGCTGGGCTCTTCCAGCTCCCCCAGGCGGTTCGCCGTCCCATCGTCTGCTTGTACCAGATGATCTCGGTGCGCATGATGAAGCCCAAACGTCGGAGGTCCGTCGACAGGTCGTGGTGGATCGGGCGGAACGACTTGATCGACGTCGGCGCGACGTTGAGGGCGAAGCGTCCCCCATCGACGAGCACTCGGTAGAGCGCCTTCCACACGGTGCGCAGCCACGCGAGGTACTCTGCGTGCGCCCGGTCGTCGGAGTAACCGGCGTAGCGGATGCCGACGTTGTACGGCGGGGAGGTGATCGCGAGATGGACCGAATCCGCGGGAAGCCGGTCTAGGACCTCGCGGGCGTCGCCGTGGATGATCAGGTCGGCCGGGCCGGTCCGCAATGTTCCGGCCGCCTCGGACGATTTGGGCAGCGTGACCCTCCCCATCCATCGGACAGGCGCAGTTCACCCAAGAGTGTTCCGAGCGGATCGGGCCTTGGGACATTAATGTCGGGCCTGCTCCGCCGGGCCTATTGAGCGGCGACCCCGCTCCACGGGATGATCCCGGCGATCCAGCGTAGCTGGGCCAG
>JAKAPG010000130.1 GCA_021823085.1 Thermoplasmata archaeon
AGCCGGGCCGGCTCTGCTCTCGCGCGACGCAAGCGGCCCCGATGATCGGCGCGTTCTCGCCCAATCGAGCGAGGACCACGCGGACCCCGGCGGCCGAGGGCTGGCATCGTGCCCGGACCGCGGACTCGATCACCGCCTGGATCTCGGGCAGTCCGACGACGACACCCCCGGCCAGGACGAGGACCATGGGGTTGAACGTGTTCGTGATGCTCACCGCTCCGTCGGCCACGTAGCGTTCGGTCTCTCGCACGATCCGGCCGCACAGCGCATCCCCGGCCCGATGGGTCTGGAAGACGTGCTGGGCCGTGATGGCATCGAGCGAACCGGCGCGCGCGACGAGCGCTGCTCCCAAAGACGGGTCGGACAGAACGGCCTCCTTCGCCCGCTCGGCGATCGCCCATCCTCCCGCATAGGCTTCGAAGCACCCCCAGTTGGGACAGTGGCACCGTCGCCCTCCCGCCGCGATCGTCATGTGGCCGACCTCCCCGAGGGCGTACGTGCTCCCTTCGAGCAGGCGGCCCCCGACGACCGCAGATCCTCCGATCCCCGTGCCGATGGTGAGCAGGAACATATCGGAGCATCCGGTTCCGGCTCCGAACCTCCACTCGGCGAGCGCCGCCGCCCGAGCGTCGTTGATGATCACGACCGAACTCCCCAGCTCCTCGGAGAGGCGTCGAGCGAGCGGAACGTCGCGCCAGCCGAGATTCGCAGCGTGGACGACAGTGCCGGTCCGCGGATCGACCTGGGCAGCGACCGCGACGCCGACGCGCGCGGGCACGTCATGCCCGGGTCCCAGGCACGTCCGTGCGCTGCGTGCCACCGTTCGGATGACGCCGCCCGGGCCGTCGTTCGCATGGACCTGACGCCCGCTATGTCGGAGGATGGTCCCGTCCGAGCCGATCAAGCCGCTCACGACCTTGGTCGCGCCGAGGTCGATGCCGAGAACGGGCTGCGCCCCGGCGGAAGAGCCCGCGCGGTCGGGCGAGTGGACCCTCAGAGAACGTGGTCGGGGCATGCTCCGCGGCCCTCCCCTGGGCCGCCACGGTGCGTCGCCCAGACCGGGGACGGATTTGGTCTCTCCGGTGCCCTCTCGAAGGGCGAGCGCGGCGGGCAGGTCGGCCTAGTCCTCGGACGGGGTTCCCTTCTCCGCCACCTCTTCGTACTTGTGGATGACGTCCACGAACGTGGAATGCGACCAAGTGAGCGGCGTCGCGCTCGTTGGCGCGCCGGTCTTCCGGTCGATCTGCTCGGAAAGAAGGCCCGTCGGGGTCGCGTGCTCGGCGACCCATTCGATAAGCTGGCGGCAGCGGTCGGTCTCTCCCAGTCTCAGGCGTGCCTCGGCGAGCCACAGGGTGCAGATGATCCAAGGATTCTCCTCGCCGTAGTACTGGTCCCCCTCGTAGCGAGCCAACCCCCCGACGCCGGGCACCGATAGCCGCGTCTCGATCGCGTCGACCGCGGTGCGCGCCCGGGGATCGTCCCACGGCATCAGCCCGAGCTTGAGAGCCATGAGCGTCGAGGCATCGAGGCGGTCGTCACGCGGTTCTAGGCTTCGGACGAATCGCTGCCGGTCCGGGTTCCACAGTTCGGTCAGGGCCGCCGCGCGAATCTCCTCGCTCGCCCGTCGCCACTCGCTGGGACTCTTGCCGATCTCTTCGGCGATCCGCGCCGCCCGTTCGAGCGCGTGCTGAACGGCCGAGGTCGAGTACGTGTGGATCCCCTTCACCTCCTCCCAGAGATCGAAGCTCGGAGCGGGGAGTCCCGTCGCCGGGTCGCGGAAATCGCGGAGGAAGTTTGCGGCCCCTTTGACCATCGGCCACAGGTCGACCAGCAGGTCCGGATCCCCTCCGCGTTTGAAGTGGTGCCAGGCGGCTGCGATCACGGTCGCGGTCTGGTCGATCTGAAGAAAGGGGGGCGGGTGCCAAGTGCTCCCGATGGCCCCGTCCGGGCAGTGCCGGTGGAAGAACGAGCCGTCCGGGTTTTGGCACTCGCTCGCGAAGTGGAGGAAACGGTCGGCATACTCGTAGAGTCCCGCCTCGTCCATCGCCTTCGCGACGTAGCCGCCGTCACGCCACCAGCAGAAGTTGTAGGCGTCCCCACCGATGACGAGCGACCGCGTGTCCGGAGATGCGATGACACTTCCGTTCCGCGCCGTACAGTGTCGAAGGACCAGGACGCTCGCCTCGTACACGCTCGCAACCCGGGCGCTGAGGCCCTTCGGGGCCTGGGGAAGTCGTCGGTGGGCCCACGTCGCCCAGAACTGCTCGCTTTCGCGCTGGAAGCGGACCGGGCCCCCCTGGACCACGTAGGAACGAAGATCGTGGACCGTTCGCAGGCTCTGTCCCACTGCAAGGAAGAGGCGCAGCGACACGTCACCGGACGATTCGGCGGAGATGTCCCACTGGGCCACGCTGTCCGCGGCCCCGTGCGCGATCTGGCGCCCTTCGAGCCGGCCGTCCTCCGCGTCGACGTACGTGCCCCGAAGGCCCTTGAGGGTGTGTTCGCCGCAGACCGCCTTCGTGAACGCGGGGCCCCCGAAGATCTCGAAGAAGTACCCGCGCTTGTAGTGCGTGAGGGCGGAGGTATCGGGCTCCACGTAGGCCGTGTCTTGGTACATCGACTCCGCGATCTCGAACGAGTGGTAGCTGAACAGCCGGAGGCTCCGGGGCGGATCCGCCTGGACATGGATTTCCCGGATCACGAGATCGTGGTTCGGGTGAACGGCATCTTGGACACGAATCAACAAGCCCTGGCCCGTCCACACCGAGACGGGGGTCCGGGCAGCCTCCCTCGGTCCCCCCAAGGTGAGCGACATGCCCGAGTCGCGTCGCAGCCACTGGAACTTCCGCGCGCCGACATCGTAAATCCCAATCCGGGCCTCGCGCAGGTGCTGGAACTGGCCGGGGTAGGGGTAGAAGAGCGAGCTCCACTCACCGTCCTCATTGACGCAGAGGAGGACCCGACCGTTCCCCGCGAGCTGGGTGATCACAGCGCCTCCAAGGCTCGCGCCGAATAAATCCGACGGTCGAACCCGCGACTTCCCGCGTCTACCGCGGGGGCGGCGAGGACGGAGGCGGGCCCATTCCTCCGCCCACCGACGGAGGCAACCCGGGCACGGCCATCGCGAGCCGGGCGAGCGGCTTCTTCACTCCGGTCGACGCGATCGTGAAGAGGTAGACCGCGGCGGCAAGGACCGCGATCGCGATCAGGAGCAGGACGAGGTAGAGCGCGAGCGGCGGGATCAGGATGACGACGAATGCGAACGCGATGTCGATCACCCCGAGCGCGATACCGAGACCTCGCACGTTGCCTTCGAGATGCTCGGAGGCGCCCACGCCGCCGACGAGGAAGAGCCCCTGGAACAGCAGTCCGAGGGCCACGAAGATCCACACTACCACGAAGGCGACGCGGATGTCGACGAGGGCGATGAAGGCGAAGATGAGGATCAGTACTCCCAAGATCAGGCGCACCGTTCTCAGGCCGCCGGGAGCCTCGTGGGGGCTCATCGCCGAGACGATGTCGGCGGTGCCGAGCGAGAGCAGCGCGAGCACCGCGAAGAGGTAGAGGACGAACGTCGCGAAGTAGCCCGTCGTGAACGTCGAGAAGAGCAATAGGCCAGCGAAGGCGACCGCAACGATTCCCAGAATGCCGTAGCCGGTTCGCATGCCCTTCGACAGATGCTGGACCGGCGCCCCGGGAGCGGAAGTCGGGGTGGACATGGTTGCGTTCACGGTCCCAGGACTATCCCCCGTTCGGTTCCTGCCCGGCTACGGACCGGGTACGCCGACCGGAAAGCGGCCCGTATATAATGGGTCCTCGACCCTTCCTCGCGCGGCCCCTCCCGAGGGCGATCACGCTGCTCGGGGGATGTAGCGGACCGCCCGGCGGCGCAGGTCGTTGAGCGCGTTCATGTAGTTCGCATAGGCGTCGTACGGGCTCGTGTAGCTCGAGAAGTAGCGGTGGACATCCGCGTCCGATTCCTGCCCCCCCACGTACATGTAGTAAAAGTGATCGCTCGTGAGCAGCCGACGCCAATCGGTCCACACCGCGTCGTCCTTCACGAGCCGAACGAGCGTTCCCGCCTTGCGCGCCGCCTCAAACGCCGAGCGCTGCATGTCGTTCCCGAGCCAGGCGCCGAGGTCGCGACGCTCGTCGGCCCAGCTCATCGGCTCCTCGACGCTGACTCCGCCGGCGACGGGACCCTCGATCGCCTCTTCGACGGTGGCCCAACGGAGGTGCGGCGACCGGGCGACCTGCGCCGGGAGCGCCGAGAGGAAATCCAGGATTCCCGTGGACGTTGGCTGGTGCTCGCCGAAGGTCTCGAAATCCATGAACAGCCCGATCACGTCTCCCGGCGTCTGCGAGAGCCAGTGCGCGTACTTCTCCGCGGTGAGGGGGTACTCGCTCCATCCGCGGTTCGAGAATCGGAAGGCGATGTCGTCGCTCAGCCGGTAGTTGCGCAGCAGCACCCGCACGCCCCGGGTCTTCGACTCGTAGAGGTGGTTCGGCGACCGGTTCCCGAGAGCTCCTTCCCAGCCCTCCGCGAGGACCCCTTGGAATCCGAGCTGGCCCGCGAAATGCGCGATCGCATCGGAATAGACGAGCTCGGTCATCCGCATCACCTTCGGACGCACGCCGAACAGCTCTCGAAGCCGGCGTGTGTGAAGCCGGACCTCCTCCTCGAGTTCGGGGGGAGGCAGGAGGAACGCGAGCGAGTGGTAGTAGGTTTCGGCGACCAACGCGACCCGACGGGAGCGCACGGCGGCGCGGATCCGCTCGAGGACGTCGGGCGCGGCGGTCTCTGCCTGCTCCAGGAACGTCCCAGTCACCGAGAGGCTGAATCGGAAGTCGGGGTGCCGGTCCAGGAGGTCGTTCAAGCGATCGAGCGCGGGCCGGTAGCTTCTCTGCGCGATCCCTCGGAAGATGTCGAGGTTCCGGGAGACGTCGAAGTAGGGTTTGCCGGATCCGAGATCCAGGTAGCGGAACCGAGCGAGTCGCCAAGGCTGGTGCATGTGGAGGTAGAGCGCGAGCTTCCTCGGTCGTCCGCGAACGCCC
>JAKAPG010000131.1 GCA_021823085.1 Thermoplasmata archaeon
GGCTCGCGGAGTCGTTCGTAGGCCTCGCGAGCCTTCTCGAGGCTCTCGCCGGGCGTGAAGTCGAGAGGGCTGCGGTAGTGGGCGTTGAGGTAGTAAAGGCGCAGAGGCATCGCGCCGAACTTTTCCACGGTCGCCTCCAGCGACGCCACGTTCCCGAGCGACTTCGACATCTTCTCGCCGGACATCATCAACAGGCCGTTGTGCATCCAGTATTGCACCAGAGGAGAGAGCCCCGAGGCCCCCTCGGCTTGTGCGATCTCGGCCTCGTGATGGGGGAAGATCAGGTCGAGGCCGCCGCCGTGCAGGTCGTACTGGGGACCGAGCAGCCGACCGGTGATCGCCGTATCCTCGATGTGCCAGCCGGGTCGGCCCGGTCCCCACGGACTCTCCCAGCTGGGTTCTCCGGGAGTCGCGGCTTTCCACAGCACGAAGTCCTCGGGAGAGCGCTTGCGCCGGTCGAGCTCGATCCGCGCCCCCGGGCGCAGCGCCTCGATCCTCTGGCCGGAAAGCCGACCGTAGGCGGGGAACTTCCGGATGTCGTAGTAGACCGACCCATCGTCCGCGCGGTAGGCGAAGCCGCGGCGCTCGAGCTCGGCGATCTGCTCACGGATCTCGGGGACGTAGTCGGTGGCGAACGGATAGTGGTCGACGCTCCGGACGTTCATCGCCTCCATCACCCGCGTCCAGATGCGGAAGTGCTGGGACGAAAGATCGAGCGGGTCGACGCCGAGCTCCGAGGCCCTTCGGATCACCTTGTCGTCGAGGTTTGTGACGTTCTGGACATAGAACACTCGGTAGCCCCAGTGCCGCAGCGCGCGTGCGACCACGTCGAAGACCACCGCGAAACGTCCGTGGCCGAGGTGCGCTTCGTCGTACGGCGTCAGACCGCAGACGAACATCCCCACGCGCGGGGGGAACCGGGGCTGGAAGAGCCGGATCTGACGGCTCAACGAATCGTAGAGCTGGACCCGACGCATCCTACACCCGACGCAAGGCTTGGCGGACGTCGTCGGCGAGGTCCGCCGGATCCTCGATCCCGCAGGAGAGGCGGATCAGCCCATCTCGGACGCCGCGCGCCCGGCGGATCTCGGGAGGGACGCTCGCATGGGTCATCGAGGCAGGGTGGTCGGCGAGGGACTCGACACCGCCCAAGCTCTCCGCCAGCGTGAACACGCGCAGAGCGCGGGCGAAGCGCCCGGCCGCAGCTCGGTTGGAGAGCTCGAAGCTGATCATCCCTCCGAACCCGCTCATCTGTCGACGGGCGATCCGGTGCTGCGGGTGGGAGGCGAGGCCCGGATAGTAGGTGGTCCGGACCTTCGGGCTGTGCTCCAGCACCTCCGCGACGGCGCGAGCGCTCGCTTCGTGAGCGTGCATGCGGATCTCGAGCGTATGGATCCCGCGAAGGACGAGGAAGCAATCGAACGGGCTTGGCACCGCGCCGACCGTGTTCTGCAGCCACGCGTACTCCTGTGCGAGCTTCGCATCCCGGAAGGCGAGCGCGCCTCCCAGGACGTCGGAGTGCCCTCCCAGGTACTTCGTGGTCGAATGCAGCACGATGTCCGCGCCGAGCTCGAGCGGTCGTTGCAGCGCCGGCGTCGCGAAGGTGTTGTCGACCGCGACTCGAGCCCCGGCCGCGTGCGCGAGCTTGGAGATCGCGGCGATGTCGGCGATCCGGAGCAGGGGGTTCGTCGGGCTCTCGATGTAGACGAGGTCGGTCCGGGCACGGCGAAGCGCCGTGCGCACGGAAGCGAGCTCTGTCATGTCGACGAACTCGACGTCGACGCCGAACTTCCGATGGTGGTGGTCGAGCAGGCGCCAGGTCCCCCCGTAGACGTCATCGATCGCGACGATCCGCTGGCGACTGCCGAACGATTCGACCAGGGTCACCAACGCACCTAGGCCGCTCGCGAACGCGAGGCCGGCCGTTCCCCCCTCGAGCTGGGCGAGCGTCCGTTCCAGCACGGCCCGGGTAGGGTTCCCGGTCCGGCCGTAGACGAACCCCTTCGACTGGCCCGGTGACGATTGAGCGAACGTCGTTGACAGGAAGATCGGGACGTTCACCGCGCCCGTGACGGCCTCGGGGGGCTGCCCGGCGTGGATCGCGCGCGTGCTAAACCGCATGGTGTTCTCCGACATGGGATAGATATCCCACGAAGTCGTACCGGGTCAAGAGCCCAACGATGGCCCCGCCGGCATGGGACCGCACTAGGATTGCGCGCTGCCGGCCCAAGGCGTCGAGGACCGAAGCGACCGGAGCGTCGTCGGATATCTCGGGGAACGGAGCGCTCGCGACGCCGGTCACGGTCCGGTCGAGCAGGGTACCGTCGCTCACGAGGCGTCGATGGATCTCCTCCGCCTGCACGCTGCCGACGTTCTTGAAACCCTGTAGGATCGGCAGCTGGGCGATCCCGTGGCGCTCGAGCAGGACGAGCGCGTCGCGGAGGACGGTCGTCGGTTCGACCGAGACCAGCGCGGGGGTGGACTTGCGCGCCACGAGATCCCGTGCGGTCGCCGTGGGGTGGAGGAGACCCTTCTCACGCAACCACTCGTCGGAGTAGAACTTGGAAAGGTAGCGATCCCCCGAGTCCGGGAGGATGACCACGACCGTCGCGCCCTCGGGAATCGGCCGCCCCTCCAGCCATCGGACCGCTCCGGCGACCGCGGACCCGGAGGATCCGCCTGCGAAGAGCCCTTCTTCGCGGGCGAGTCGTCGGGCGTACTCGAACGACTCCTGATCGTTCACCTGAACGAACTCGTCCAGGTAACGGAACTGGACGTTCCCGGGAACCTTGTCCTCTCCGATTCCCTCGACGAGGTACGGGGTCGCAGATCCGAGCGTACGGTGCCGGGCGTACTCTGTGAGGACCGAACCCAGCGGGTCCACCGCCACGATGCGCACGCCGGGGCGGTGCTCCTTGAAATATCGACCGATCCCGCTCATGGTGCCACCCGTACCCACCGTGCCGACAATCGCCGCGAGTTCCTTCCCCCCATCGCGGTCGATCTCCGGCCCTGTGGTACGGTAGTGCGCCTCGGGGTTCTCGGAGTTCTCGTACTGGTTCGGGTAGCACGCGCCCGGGATCTCCTCAGCGAGTCGACGGGCGACGGAATAATTGCTCATGGGATGGTCCGGCGGGACCCCGCTCGGGGTCACGACGACCTCCGCCCCATAGGCCCGCAGGAGTCGGATCTTCTCCGAGCTCATCTTGTCCGGAAGGACGAAGATGGCATGGTAGCCCCTCACCGCCGCGACCATGGCGAGACCGACGCCCGTGTTACCGCTGGTCGCCTCGACGATGGTGCCCCCGGGGCGCAATAGGCCCTCCTCCTCCGCACGGTCGATCATCGCAGCGCCGATCCGGTCTTTGACCGATCCGCCGGGGTTCAGGAACTCGAGCTTCGCGAGGATACGGTACGGCAGCTGGGCGGTCACGCGTCGAAGGGGGACGACCGGCGTGTTCCCCACGAGGTCGAGCACCGAGCTGGGAGTCGATCCCTCGCGCGGCACGGCGCGCGGATTCGAGGACACGCCATAAGCCCTAGGGAGGGTTCGGTGGCTGCTACCCGTGTCGTGGAACGCCCGGTACGTACTGGTCCGTTCTCACTTGACAGAGGCATTAAGGCGAGTTTTGAACCATACCGCGTGTGTATGCTAGGCTCGCTGGAGTCGGACGTGCTCCGGTCCCTCTCGGACCTGGGAGAAGCCCCGGCTCGGACCGTCCGGCGCCAGCTCGAACGGCAAGGAACCCGCGTCGCCTACACGACCGTCGCCACCATCCTGACGCGCCTATACGATAAGGGCGTCGTGAAGCGCCGGCGGGAGACCTGTCGTGGGGGCGAGCGGTATGTCTACCGCCCGGTCGACTTCGAGCGCAAGTATCTTCAGAACCTCCTCAGAGGCGTCGTAGCGATGTTCGGTCCGGCCGGGGTCGTCCACCTGAACGAGGAGATCGAGAAGCTCAAGCCGGCGGAGGCTGACCAGCTGCGCCGACGCCTCGGGCTTTAGTAGTTCCGAAGGGTCGTCGCTGGCCGATGGAAGTCCCGCTGGCCGGGCTCCTCCTGCTTCCCGTAGCGCTCTGGGGGGCGCTGGGCTTGGCGATCGCGGTAGCGTTGTACCAATCCCGCTCGCCCACCCTCGTCCATCGTCTCGGAGCCGCGTTCGTCGCCCTGTGGGCCTTCCTGGCGACCAGCGCGCTCGTGTGGGTCATCGCGAACGGAGGTTGGTCCGCGATCGTCGGCCTCACCCATCAGCCGCCCGCGCTCCTCACGTTCGGTGAGACGGCCGTCTGGTTCTTCGGTGCCCTCGGGGCTCTCCTCGTCCTGGGCATGGCCTTCGGCCTCAACCAGATTGTTGCGCGGGGGTTCCTGAAGTTGTACCGCTCCGAGCCCGTCTCCTGGCCCGCGTCGCTCGCGGCCCAAGCGGGGAGGACGGAACTCTTGAGCATCGACCTCCCCCACGCCGACGCGTTCACGTATACGCTGCTCTCCTACCGCCGCGGCCCGCGCATCGTTCGGCGGGACATGGTCCTCGTGTCGCGCCCCCTCCAGGCGATCCTCGCTCCCGAGGAGCTCGAGGCCGCATTGGCCCACGAGCTCGGGCACGTGCGTGACCTGGACGGTCGATATCTCACGTTCTTCCGCACGTTCTCCCAGCTGATGCGCTGGGACCCCGTGCTCGACCTCTTCTCCGGCCTCATGTCCCGTCGCGAGGAGCTGCGCGCCGACCGCGATTCGGTCCGGCTGACCGGTCGGCCCCTCGCCCTTGCGCGCGCGCTGTACAAGGCATTGGACCACGGCTCGGGGGCGGGCGAGGGTCGCGCGCCGGTGGGCGCCACGGCATTTCTCGGAGCCCGCGGGCTCCGGGGGCGGCGGCACGCGCTCGAGCGGATCCAGCGTCTCGTTCGATGGTCGGAGTCCGGGTCGATTCCGGAGGATCGCAGTGCGTAGGCCCGCTCGGCGGGGGCGCCGGGC
>JAKAPG010000132.1 GCA_021823085.1 Thermoplasmata archaeon
CCAGCAGGTTATGCTCTACCACTTGGGCAGCAGCAGCACCGGCGAGGCGACGCCCACCGCGGTGGCGTGGACGGCGTCCGGGCTGATGCTGGCGGTCCTGGTCGCGGCGGTGGGAACCTGCATGCTGATGCTGCGGATGCGGACGCCTCGGACGAAGGGTCCGGCGCCCCCGGTGGCCTAAGTTAAGTCGGGACGGGTCGAGACCCCCGGTCCAACCCAACCCTCCCGCTTGCACGGGAGGGGTGGATTTCTCAGGTATAGGTCCCCATCCGGAGGCGGTGCCACCGCGGCGGAGCGTGGATCCCGTACCCATCAGTCGCGGGTGACGGCTGTCCGAGAGTCCTCCCTCACCGTCTCTCGTCTCGGCCGCAAAGGGGTAGTACTCGGGACCTCCTGCCGCAGACGATGGCTGGGTCGATGGTCCGGTGGCAGTGCGAGGCGCGCGGGCTGGTGCAGCGGGTCGGCTACCGCGACCGGGTGCGCCGCACGGCGAAAGAGCTCGGCCTGACCGGATGGGTAGAAAACGACGCGGCGGACGAGGATCGGGTGGTCTTCGAGGTGCAGGGTCCGCCGGCGATGGTCGAGCGGCTGCTGCGGGCGGTAGAGGGTCCGGGAGGTCTCAGCGACGCGAAGGAGGTCCGACGGCTGGGGGAGTTGGCGGTCGTGGAGGGGGAGCGGGGGTTTCTCCTCCGGCGTGGGGGTGACGTCCAGGAAGCGATGGTGGAGCGGATGGACGAGGCGGCGTTGTACCTGGGGGCCTCGCTGGAGGTCGGTCGGGAGACGTTGTCGGTCTCGAAGGAGACGCTCGGCGAGGTTCGGACGGGGAACCGGAAGTTGCTGAAGAAGATGGACGAAGGGATTGCGAGCACGGGGCGGCTGCATCGGGAGGTGACGCGTCGGTTCGACCGGACGGACGCGGCGTTCGATCGGGTTGGGACGATGCTGGGGAGGATTGACGGGGACCTGAAGGGACTGACGCGGGCGTTGCTGAAGGTGGCGGTCGGGTCGGCCAGGTCGCGTCAGGCGGTCACGGCTCGCGGTCGTTCTCGGGTCGTTTCACGGAAGCGATGAGCGTGCCGGGCCCGGCGTAGGCTGGGGCCGGAGTGAGGCCGGGGTCTTCGGCGCGGTCGCGATCGACGCCACACGGAACGAGATCGGTCCGCTGCCGTCCGGCCCGGGGTCTCGCCCCGATTCGGTGGCCGCGTTGCGTTCCCGGGCGGGGCATCCGCGAACCTGAGGGGTAGGACGGTGGCGCGGAGCTGTCCTCGTGGCCCCCGCTACAATGAAGGCCCGAGTGGAAGGTGGTGCGCACCGCCGGTCCCGACTCTCTCTACCGAGTGCGGACCATTCGAATCAGTAGCCGGAGACAGCGGCTACGTCGCGGCATCCGACGAGGCCAAAGGCGCCGCGCGCTCCGCCGTCGTAGCGGGTGGGGGCCCGCCCTTCGGACGTACAACGGCCAGCGCCGCCCGCATCTGGACCGGAAATCCGACGGTTCCTGGCGGCCGGGGCGGCTCGTCCGGCAGGGGAATCGGCAGTGCCTTGAACAGCTCCCAGTCGGTCTCGGGGGATCGGGCGGCCTCGGGTACGCGTGCTACCGATGGAGACGGCAACGCTGGCCGAACAGCCTCCGACGGGCTCACGACGGCGAGCTCGCCCCACAGCCTCCGGCTCGCCCGGTCGAGCACCTGGTCGTAGTCGCGGAACTTCTTACGGGTCTTGCGGTAGCCGGCGAGGACTTGATACCCGGCGGTGACGATCTCTGGCGTGATGGCCTTGACCAGGTCGAAACGAGCCTGGGCCTCGCGGGTCTTCACGGCCAGAGTCTCGAGCTCTTGGTTCGCTTGGGCGATCTGCCGGTGCTTCTCCCGGAGCTCAAGGTCGGCCAGCCTCAAGCGTTCCGAGGTTGCGTCCAGCTCTCTGCGTTGGGCTCGAGCTTCCGACTCGAGTGTCGATATCGTGAACTGCGCCTCGTCCTTCTTCCGCTCGTACTTCGCGAGATTCGCCGACCTCGTTGCCTGTAGGCTGTCCTCCTGGCGCTTGATCTCCTCGATGGCCGCGCGCCGGACCCTCTCGTCCTCCGCGAGCGAGGCGACCAGCTTGGACCGAGCATGGCGCCCGCGAACCAAGTCGTCGTAGTCGAGCAGCACCGATCGGTAGCGCTTGACGTCGAGGAGGAGGCGCTTCTCTTCCGAGACGACGAGGCGAAGGCGCGGGAGCGGCCACCTCGGCCCCGTACTCGCCACCTGGCGGATGAGCCGCCTGAGCCGAAAGAGGTCCGATGAGGAAATCCGGTCCGCGTCCTCCTTGGCAAGCGGCATCCTCATCTCGGCCCCGATCGCCTCGGCGTCCGCGAGGAGGCTCTGCTGCTCGAGGTATTCTTCCGGAGCGAGAGTGCCGGGCCCCTCCCTCGAGTCGGTCGAACCTGGTGCATCAGAGCCGGCGTTGGGCGCGCGAGGACCCTCTGGGGTTCCGGGGCCAATCCGGTCCGGTGCGAGCCGGATCTTCCATTCCGCCGCGAGCCGCTCGATCTCTTCTTTCGGGTGGCCCGTTCGCCGCGCGATCTCGCTCGCTGTCGCCCGGTCTCCGAGCTGCGTCACCAAGGCCAGAAGGCGCTGCTTCGTCAGTCTCCGTAGGGGCGGCATGGAAGTGTGGTGGATTCAGGTAGGGTCGCCGATATAACGGTGTAGGAGGCGAACCTCGAGGTCTGGGCTCGGGAGAACCCTAGGTCCGGACCTTGCCGGACCTCGGACCGCCCTGCCGGCGAAGACCATGGTCGGGACCGAACCTCCTGGTTCGAGGTTCCGTCCGTCCGACCTCGCGCGCGCGCCCGCGCGCGTTACGCGCGCGCGTTAGGACGCCCTCGGACCACGTTTGAACGTTCAAGCGTGGACAGCCAGAATCCATCGGACAGGACAATCGGACAGAAATGGGGCGGAAACGCTAGACATGACGGCGCTTGTCCTACGCCCGAGGCGTCCCCAAGACTGCCAGACGGACAGGACCGACAACCCGGACAACCGACCCCGACTCCTGACGAGAAAAGCCGGGACGCGGCGACCGAAGACGGCCGGTCATCGTCCGCGTCAGAGGGCCGTCCGAAACCGTCGGACATTCCCCCAATCGGACAATCGGACAAGCCGTCGGACAGTCGGACAAGGCCCCGGAGCCGTCCGAACGCCACCCAGAACCAACGGGACATCATCGCCTCGTCGCTCGTCGCGCTTGCTGGCGTTTGCCGGGATCGAGCCGTGGCCGATCTCGGGACATCTCGGGACGCTACCATGGGTCTCGTCGGGTACCTCACACTTGTTGAACGGGGCGCAGCTGAGTGTTCGCCCTTCGCCCAGTTCTTCCGCGTGCGTGCGGACCGTGCGTGCAGCCGTGCAATCGTGCGTGCGTGCAGTCGTATAACCGTGCGTGCATGCGGATGTGCAGGCCATTCGCGGCAAGGTATCTAGCCGCGCTACGCGCGCGCGTAATGCGCGCGCGCGAGGCACGCACGCACTGGGGGGCCGGGCCCGAACTGTCCAGGATGCAACAGGACCTCATCGACGCGCTCCGAGAAAATCCAATAATCACGCTTACCGAGCTGGGGGAAACGCTCGGAAAGAAGCCCAACGCCGTCCGCGTCCTGATCCAGCGAACGGAAGAGAAGCTCGGCCATCCGATATTTCGACGCGGGTCTACCAAACCCCCATCTCGGGTGGATAAGAGCGACAAGCCGGAACGGGCCCCTAAGGAGCGGGCCCCCCTCACACGCGCGGCCGTCGAAAAGATCGCCGCCGTCCAGGAGGCACGCGAGGTCGAAGAACACAAGCGGGAAGTCGAGCAGGCGGCCAAAGCCCGGGAGCCCCCTCCCGAACCCCTGACCGAGCGTCCCCCCGGAACGACCCCGCTAGAGATCGGGTACGAAGCCACGAAGGCAGCGGCGCCACCCGACCGGGAGCCGTATAACAAACCACCTCAATGTTCATGAAGCAGGGAGGCGTGCGACCGGGCACTTTCTCATGACCGGCAACCGTCGAACGATCTGGTGGACCATCGTCGTCGTGCTGATCTCGATCACGGGCTTCGGGGTGGCGCCCGCACTCCTTTCGTCGCCGCTCGCCGGCGCTGCGAGCGCGACGCCGGGCCCGACGTCGGCCGTGGTGCCCGTGGGCTCGACGGGTACGTCGGCCGCCACGGTGGCGACCACGGTCAACCTGGGTTCGAGCCCTTCATCGCCTTCGAGCAATCCTGTTTTCGCTGCATCCTCCGCACCAACCGTTTCCAACCCTTCCTCTCCGTCCTCCTCTGTGGCGGGTTCGCCGGCTCCGCTCGCCGCCGGCCCCTCCTCCGCGACGGCAACGTCCCCGGCGGGCCCTTCCTCGAGCCCCGCGTCATCCGGCTTCGGGATCCACCCACCGGCTTCTCCTGTTGAGCAGACGTCAAGCGGCGCTTCGGCTAGTGGGAGCCCTATCACGCCGAGCCTGAGCACGACGGTCAACGACGAGCTCGTGATCGTCTATGTCACGATCTATGCCCTCTTTGTCGGCACGGCGCCGACCGTCACAACCCCGACAGGATTCGCTGCCCGGGTCTCCGCATTGCCTGGCCTGCAGGAGGGGGTTTCCCCCATCTACTCGTGGGAGTTCTACAAGACCCAAGCCACTGCCGGAAGCGTCAGTGCGAGCGTGGCTTACACCAACGGAGTCGACTCGACCGCAGTGATCGTCGCCTTCGAGGGGGTCAACACGGCGGTTCCGTTCGACACGGGCTCCGGCATCCCGGACCAAGTTACGCCTCCCAGCGCCGGCACGAGCGCGATCGGCTCGGTCACGACGACCGGGTCGAACGAGCTCGTGATCGGGCTGTTTGGCCTGCAATCGACCGCCTCGACAGTTACCGCCACCTCCCCGTCGTCGACAATCGCCCTCTCTCCCGCGAGCACTGA
>JAKAPG010000133.1 GCA_021823085.1 Thermoplasmata archaeon
GTTTCGGGCCGAGCTGGACGAAAAGACCCTCGCCCATGCCCGGCTCCAGTCCGACCTCGAGCACATGGAGGAGTCCCTCCAGGAGCTTCGGACGACGGTCGAGGAGCTGACCCGTCAGGTCGCCGCGGACGAGAAGGAGCTCGCCAAGTACCGGACCGACGAGACGGAGCGAGCCGGGGCCCTCACCGAGGCGACCGCCCAGGGCGAGGAGGCCGCGAAGTCCCTCGCCGAGCTGACCGGTGGGTCCGACCCCTCTCAGAAGAAGCTCGCCGGCGCGCGCAAGCACCAGCTCGAGCTGGAGCGCGTGCAGGCGGAGAAGCGGGCCGCGTGGAAGACCGCGGTCGAGAAGCGGGAGGCGGCGAAGGCCGCGGTCGAGGCCGCCGAGCGGGCGCGTGCCCAGGCGGAAGAAGACCAGCGCGCGCGGACCGTCGAGGTCAAGGACGTCGAGCTGCGCATTCGCGAGGCCGATGCGGCCTCCGGGAAGGGAGGATCGACCGGCGATCTCCAGAAGGAGCTCTTCCAACTCAAGAACCGGGAGAAGACGCTCACCGCCGAGGCGGACCGCCTCGCCCGCGAGCTGATCGAGGCGAACCGCCGGTACATGGCACTGGACGCCCGGCTGAAGGTCCGCGCCGAATCCGGCCGCCCCGGAGCGTACACCGCGGTCGACTACATCGTCTCCCAACGTAACCTCGGAAAGATCCAAGGCATCCGCGGAACGGTCGAGGAGCTCGCGCATTACGACGCGAAGTACCAGACCGCTCTCGAGGTCGCTGCGGGCGCCCGTCTCCAGGCAATCGTCGTCGAGAACGACCAGGTCGCGGAGGACTGCATCCGCATCCTCCGGTCGGAGAACCGGGGCCGCGCAACGTTCCTCCCCCTCAACAAGATTCTCCCGAACCGCCCGAGAGGAAAGTCCCTCATCTCAGCTCAGGCTCCCGGAGCCGTCGGGTTCGCCCTCGATCTGGTGAAGTTCGACGAGGAGCTTCGACCCGCCTTCTGGTACGTCTTCGGTGAGACCGTGGTCTTCGACGACCTCCCGCACGCCCGCGCTCAGATGGGCGGCGTTCGGCTGGTCACGATGGCCGGCGACCTCATCGAGGCGACCGGCGCGATGACGGGCGGCTCCTTCGATAAGTCGAGGTCCGGCCGCGCGCCGGAGACCGCGGCGGAGCTCAAGCGGCTCGGCGACGAGGTCGCCAGCAAGAGCGCGGCCGAGAACGCCGCGCGCGTCGAGCTCGCCAAGATCCTCGAACGCGTTCGCGAGATCTCGACCGAGCTCTCCAAGAGGTCGATCGAGGCGAGCGCCCACGAATCGAACCGTGCGACCCTCGACAAGGACCTCGCCCAGGCCCGCCAGCGGTTGAGCGAGGCCACCTCGCGGATCCGGCAGGCCACCGCCGGTCACGAAGCCTCCTCGAACGCCTTCGCCGAGGCGGATGCCCTCGTCGCCTCTCTGAACCAGGAGCTCGAGGCACTCGCGGCGCAGGTCGCCGCTTCTCGCGAGGAGTTCCTGAGCCACCTCCCGAGCCAAGCCTCGCAGCGAATCCGCGAGCTCCAGCAGGCGGCCCAGGAAGCGAACGACCGCCGAGTGCGCCTGAACGGCGAGCTCGAGTCCGTTCGCACTTCGATCGCATCGCTCCGCACGCGGATCGCCGAGGAACAGGAACGGCTCGCGTCCGGGCAGCGGGACATCGCAGCACGCACGAAGGAAATCGCGCGCGCGCACAGGACGGTGGCCCAGGCGAAGGCAGCGGTCGACGCACTCAAGCAGGTCGAACAACAGCAAGGCTCGGCGGCGCACGAGCTCCAGGAGCGCAAGCACAGCCTCGATGCTCAGCTCGTCGATCTCGTAGGGAGGCTTGCGACCGTTTCGACCCAGCTCGAGACCCGTCGCTCCCTCTTGGGCCAGGAGGAGACCCGACTCCAGCTCGCGGAGCAGCGCCTCAACGAGATCACCGAAGCTCTTCGCGAGTTTCCCGAGGCGGAACCGGACGAGAAACCGGTGCCTATCGAGGAGCTCAAGCGCGCGATCACGACCTTGGAGGCGCAGCTCGCCGCGATGGGCTCCGTCAACCTGCGGGCCCTCGAGGAGTTCGATCAGGAGAAGTCCCGCGTCGACGAGTTCGAGGGCGAGGTCGCCCGGCTCACGGCCGAGAAGACCGAGCTGGTCAAGCTCGTCAGCGAGGTCGAGGAGAAGAAGCGCGCGAAGATCTCCGAGGTCGTCGCGCAGGTCAACGGCTACTACTCCGAGGTCTACCGCGAGCTCTCCGGTGGAGGCGAGGGCACGCTGGCCTTGGAGAATCCGAAGGACCCGCTCGCCGGAGGACTTCTCATCCACGCGCAGCCGATCGGCAAGACCGTCCACCGGCTCGAGGCCCTCTCGGGCGGCGAGAAGTCTCTCGCGAGCCTCGCGTTCATCTTCGCTCTCCAGCGCTACGACCCGAGCCCACTCTATGTCTTCGACGAGATCGACCAGAGCCTGGACGGACTGAACGCGGAGTACGTGGGTCGGATGCTCTCGCGCAACGCGGAACGCGCCCAGTTCATCGTGATGTCGCTGCGCAAGGTGACGCTGAAGTTCGCCCACCGGCTTTACGGCGTGACGATGCGGGGCGATGGATGCTCCCGGGTCGTGGGCCTGCGCCTCGATGACATCCGCGACGTCGACGAGAAGAGCGCGGACTCGATGCGCGGGCGCGTCGAAGCCCCGGCGAGCCCGCCGGCCGCGCCGGCACTGTCGGTACCGGGGGTCCGATGACCATCTCCGATACGGAGGCGCGCAGCCTCGAGCCCGTCGTTTCCGTCCCTGGTCCCGTCGTGAGCGCCCCGGTCATCCCGAGAGAGGTGGCGAAGAAGGTGCTCGATTACCTCGTCTTTCACCGCTCGCTCATCGGGGAGGAGGACGGATCGAACCGCCTGCTCGATCGGTACTTGAGCCTCGTAGAGGATCTCGAGGAGGGGGTCCACGTTGTCATCACGGACCCGTTCCACAAGGCGACGGCGATGCTCTTCGAGCTGGTGCTTGCGGAGTCGTTCGACCCTTGGGAGATCGACCTCGTTCGGTTCACGCAGAGCTACCTCGAGAGAGTGCGCGAAGATTCCTCCTTCGACTTCCCGGTCGCCGGTCGACTGCTCTCGATGGCATGGGGCATCCTCTACCTGCAATCGGAGGAGGTGCTTCGCCAGCGCGAACTGCCACCGGAAGGAGATCCTTCCTCGGAGGGCACCGACCCGATCGATCCGTCCTCCGAGACGTACCTCGACCTGCTCCAGACCCCCGAGTCGGTCGACGTCACCTCCACGATCCTCGACGGCTCCACCCCCTCCCCCCTCCTCGAGATGGTACGCCACCCCGAGATCCGACCCGTCAGCCTGCTCGAGCTCGTTCGGGCCTTCGACGAGGCCGAGACCGGGGCCCGGGCCTCTGCGCGGATCCAAGAGCTGCGCGAGCGTCTCCGGGAAGAGCAGCGCGCGCCGCCCGAAGTGCTCGTCCACGGGGACATCCCCGAACAGGACGTCCAAGCGGTGTGGGCCGGGGTCCTGAAGCACGCGAAGGACGAGCCGTTCCCATTCCTCGACCTATGGAAGGAGTCGAGCGGGCGGAGCCGATTGGTCGCGCTCTTCCTCGCGTCGCTCTACCTCGCCCGCGAACAGTCGATCCACCTCGAGCAAGAACGGATCCCGGACACGCCGCTCTACCTCGTGCGCAAGGTCGAGGCGCGTCACCCGGTGATGGAGGAGGAGGCCCGGTAATGCCGAGCAAGGTCGACGCCGCGGTCCTTCGGGTCGAAGCGGTCCTCTTTGCGAGCGGCAAGCCGCTGAGCGTCAGCGAGCTCACGGAAGCGATCGGCGCCGGGGATCACCGAGTCGTCCGGCACGCGCTGCGCACGCTGCTGGGGGCCTACGACCACCGCCAGACCGCCCTCGAGGTCCGTCGGGTCGGCGACCGCTATGCCCTGCAGCTGCGCGAGGAGTTCGTCCCGACCGTCCAGGCGGTCACCCCGGTCGAAATGGCGCCGCGCACGCTCAAGACGCTCACGCTGATCGCCTACCACCAGCCGATCCTCCAAAGCCACCTCGTTCGGATGTCCGGCGATACCGCCTACGAAGAGGTCCAGCGCCTCCGAGGCATGGGGCTCATCCGCACCGACCCGAAGGGCTCGACGCTCGAGCTGACCACGAGCCGCCGGTTCGCCGAGTACTTCGGGATCGGATCGACCAAGATCGAGGATATCCGCAAGTTCCTCGAGGGCAAGCTGGGTGTCACACCCGGGCCCCCGGCCGCCGGGTCTTCCGAACCATCGGAACCCTCTCCGCCGGGGGAGGATGCCCGGGCCGACGCCTCTCCCTCGACCGAGGAACCTCCCGCGCCCGCGGCCTAGGGTCGAGTGCCGGGCTCCGACTACCATTAATCCTTAGCGCGCGTCCGCGAGCCGATGGCCGACGCCCCCTTCGCCGCCGATCCGAACTGCGTCTTCTGCCAGATCGTCGCCCGGCAGGCGCCGGCCCACATCGTCTACGAGGACGCGGAGGCCCTCGCATTCCTCGACCTCTTCCCGTTCACGAGGGGACACGTGCTGGTCGTTCCGAGGCACCACGTCCCCCGCCTCACCGACCTCCCCGAGGACGAGCATGCGGGCTACCTGCGGGCGCTCGCCAACGTGTGCCGGCGCGTAGAGCGCCTGACCTCCGACTACAACATCGCGCTCAACCAGGGCGCGAAGGCGGGGCAGGTCGTCTTCCATCTTCACTTCCACATCATCCCGCGCTACGGGGAGGGGAATCCCTTCCACACGCGCCCGAGGGATCGGCTCTCGAGCGAGGACGCGCGCGAGCTCGTCGCCACCCTGAGCGCCGCGTAGGTCGATGTCGAGCGCGCCGCGACGCCCGGCCGTCGCCGGGCAGTTCTA
>JAKAPG010000134.1 GCA_021823085.1 Thermoplasmata archaeon
TTCCGATCTAGACGATCGCACGATGGATGATCGGGGTGCCCGTACCTCCGTTCGGTTCGTATAAGACGACATCTCCGTACTCGCCGTAGGTGGTGTACCCGGTCCTCATCCCCACGACGTACGGCACGATCGTCGATACGGGAACCTTCTTGCTGAGCACGAGGTCGCCCGTGTTGATCAGCCCGAGGTGATCGTTGGGCCCATGCTGCATGCTCATCGACTGAACCACGTAGACGGGGGGCCAACTGTTCGTGTACGCAACGAGCCCCCCAATCACGATCCCGATGACGATGATCGCGAGGATTGGGATGAACCAGAACGAGTCGCGGAACCGCCAGTAGGTCGGCCAGGTGCGCTTCGCGTTCAACCGGGCGGCGGCCAGCTCGCGCCGACTCTCCGCGACCTCGTCCTCGGGGGTTCCCGCCTTCGCGCGCCAGCGCCGGATCGGACGGGGCGTCGGGGGATGGGTAGCTCGGGGAACCGACCTCTCGGAGCGGCGGCGGGGCGGACGCGGTGTCTCCTCTCCGTCTTCGTCTTCCGTACCCGCGGCGTCCTCGCCCTCGAGGTCGTCGTCGGGGTCTTCTCGCCGACTCACGTTGTCCAGTTCCGGCGACGTGACCTTAACACTTCGTCTTGAGCCGTAACTCGCCTGCGCCCCAGGTCCTCCCAACGAAACGCCCTTGAAGGCACTCGCCCTGTTCCCGGGCGAACACGATGCGAGCGATCGACGTCTCGATGCCGCTCGAGGTAGGTATGGCCGCGTTTCCGGGAGACCCGGATTTCGAGTGCGAGCGGGCCCACTCGCTCGACCGGGGGGACCCGTACAATCTGTCGCGCCTCGCGCTCGGGACACATGTGGGAACCCATCTCGACCCACCGATCCACTTCATTCCCGGCGGCGCCACCATCGACCGGGTCGATCCGGAGGTCTTCAACGGTCGATGCCGGGTCGTCCGAGTCCCGGACCATGCGGATTCCGTAGAACCCGAGCACCTGCGCAGGATCCCCCCGCGGACCCCTCGTGTCCTCTTCCGCACGCGGAACTCCGAGCGTTGGGCTCGATCCGACCGTTTCTTCCCCGATTACGTCGCGGTCTCCGCCGCGGCCGCAAAGGAGATCGTCGATCGAGGGATCCGACTCGTCGGAATCGACTCTCTCAGCATCGAGAGGGATTCGACCAGGACCTTTCCTACCCACCATGAACTCCTGGGACACGGAACGATCATCCTCGAAGGGCTATGCCTCGCCCGAGCTTCCCCCGGCCCGTACGACCTACGGTGCCTACCGCTGAGGATCAAGGGCGGCGACGGTGGGCCTGCGCGTGCCCTGCTCTACCCCCGATGAACTCGGGATCCCTAGTCGCGGTCTCCGGGGGGAAGGAGGTCCGGGATCCCGTCCGCGATCGGGAACGTCGTGCGGCAGCCCGTGCACGTTAGCATTCCCGCGATGATCTCCTCCCCCTCCTTCCGCTCCACCCGGAGCGATAGCTCGGCCCTGCACAACGGGCAGCGCAGGATCTCCATCAGTTCGGGCCTCACTTCCCCATCCCCTGTACGATACCGTACCCGATCAGCCGCCACGCATTCAGCCGACGCGATATCGCGACCCGGCTCTCGGGGAAGACCGTCACCGCACGTCCGAGTGAGAGTTCCACCTCGTCGCCGCGGGCGCTTGTCACCTTCCCGGGAGCGATCGTCGTTCCGACGGTGATGGCGAGCGTTTCGCTGGTGCGAATCTTCTCGACCTTCATGTCCCGTTCGGCACCGAGCACCCGGTCCAGCAAGGTCGCCTTGACCCGGATCTTCTGACTGACGGGAGGGAGCGTTCCGGCGGTACCGACGAGACGCCCGGTCAGCCCGTCCCCTTTCGTCAGGGAAGGGTCGAGGGTCGTGCCGATGGCGGCCAATCCACCGGGCCCCAGCTCGTCCCACTCCTGGCCTCCGGCGAGAATGGTCGCGATCTTCGTGTGCAGCGACTCGGTTGTGCCCCCGGTCGCGCCTGCGAGGCCGGGACGGATCTCGATCTCCTCCCCCCGCCTGAGGTGACCTTGCAAGAGAGATCCTCCGAGCACGCCACCGTGCAGCCCCTTCGGGCGCGTCCCCGGGCGGTTGATATCGAACGATCGAGCGACGTACATGAGGGGAGGCTTCGTCGGGTCCCGTGCCGGCGTCGGGATCGTCTGCTCGATCGATTCGATGAGCGCGTCGATGTTGACCTTGTGGTTCGCGCTGATCGGCACCACCGGCGCGGTCGAGATCGGAGACCCCGCGAGGAACTCCCGGATCTGTCGGTAGTTCTCTTGCGCCTGTTCGTTCGTCAACAGGTCGATCTTGTTCTGGACTACGATCACCTTGCGCACGCCGATGATGTCGAGCGCGTAGAGGTGTTCGCGCGTCTGCGGCTGCGGAACGGGTTCGTTCGCGGCGACCAAGAGCAACGCTCCGTCCATCAAGGCCGCGCCGCTGAGCATCGTGGCCATCAGCGTCTCGTGGCCCGGAGCGTCGACGAAAGAGACGGCCCGGAGGAACGTCGCATCGCCACCGCAGTTCGGACACTTCGAATCCGTCGTGTAGCAGCTGGGCGGGGGACAGTCCGGGCAACGAAAGAAGGCCGCGTCCGCGTAGCCGAGCTTGATCGAGATCCCCCGCTTGAGCTCCTCAGAATGGCGATCGGTCCATTCCCCCGTGAGCGCCTGGGTCAGTGTGGTCTTGCCGTGGTCGACATGGCCGACCAGACCGATGTTCACTTCCGGTTGACGGGGAACCTTCATGACGCGCTCGCGCCCCACAGCTCCGCGAGCGGCTTCGAGCCCCTCTGGTCGACGACCAGGTTGATCTGGACGGTGTCCTCGCTGATCGTGTTCCCACGGAACGTGCGGCGCTTGCGCATCCCCGGACGCGGCGCGACGAATCCAAAACCTTCCCCGACGTAGAGGCGGACCTGTCGAGCTCCCGGAAGGTCGGGTCGTAGGGGGAAACCGCTTCGGTCGGACCCTCCCGTGAGTCGGAACGTGTATCCGGCCGCCCCGACGAGCTCCCCTCCGATCGTCTCCCCGATACGCTTTCCGAGGAAGCCGGCCGACTGCGGATCGGCGACCGTACGGGCGTAGGACTTGCTCGAATCCGAGATCACGAGCTTGTATTCCACCATCGATGGACCTGTGAGCGCGCGAGCCAGTTGGACCTGCTTTAAAACGCTTACCGCGAGCAGCTACCGCCGCGTCACCGAAACGGCGGGGAGCCGAACGCCCATCGGTGCATTCCCCCGCTCCCACGCCCTCAATCCCGAGGGAGCGTTGGGCTCGCGAACCCCGTCGAGCTCGGTCTCAGGGTGTTCATGCCAATGCTCGAGCACGATTCAGTCGCCACGGAATGCGCGTTCACATGGCCGGTCGCGGCGTTCACGGTTGCGTTGAAGAAGTAACCGGTCGTGGAACCCGTAGAGAGACTGGGCGAGCAGGTGGTGTAGGTCACCCCCCAGGTGGCCTGGTCCGTGAGAGGATCTCCCGATAGAATCCAGATACGATCCACCCCGGAATAGTTGTGAAGGAATTGCGTGCCGCCCGCGGCGTTGGCCGCACTCACGGCGACGCTCGAGTCGACCAAGGGGCTGTAGTCCGAGAGGGGCCGAGCTAGCGTAAGGAACGAGCACTGGCCGCCGTACGCCGAGAAGAGCGGAGTCGCCCTGCCGTTGAGCACGGCCACGAACAGGAAGCCGGAGGCGTTCGCGTAGTCGAAGATCCAGGCCGCAGCACCACCGACGGTCGCGTTCGCGCCCGTGGGCGGGACGAAGATCGAGGACAAACTCCCGGATGGGTAGCTGACATTGCAGCCGAGCGCCGCATACTCGCCTCCCAGATCACCGACCGGAACGCTGACGCCCATCGTGGTGGCTAGGCCGAGAGCAATGACCGCGTGCCATGGGCCCCCGCTCACCCCATGGGCCGCGGAGTTCGCGGGACCCTGAGCCGCATCGAACGTCGGGCTGGATCCCACCGGACCCGACGGGAGGGAGAGAACTCCTGCCACGAGCAGCACGACGACCACGACCACCGCGATCGCAACCCCAGACGCTGCCGGAACGACCCAGCGCCGTCGGTGGGGGGGCACGGTGGGAGGCGGCCCGGGCGGACCTGCCTGGACGAAGGAAGATGGAGGAGGGGACGGGGTCGGCCCGGTTTCGGTCGATGAGGGCGTGAGGACCGACGAGGAAGGAGAGCTCACGAACCGTATGAGCGGCGTAGAGACCTTTAGGTCATCTCTTCCGGGGTTTCCTCGGTAACCCGTCGTTTATAACGCCTCGACAACCTCGAGAGCCCTCGGAGCGAGCGGCGTTGACCGGCGTTCTTACGGACCTCGCTCTCACCGCGCTGTTGCTGGGCCTCCTTCCGGCAGCGGTCTGGGACGTCGCGCGTCGGGAGGTGCCGGATGCGTGCTGGCAGATCCTGGGGGTCTTCGGCGCCGGCCTCGGCGTCGCGATCCTGTATCCGAGCGCCTCCCCCATCGGGCTCGTCCTGTGGCTTCTGGTGGCGGGGCTCGCGGTGGAGCACTTCTTCGACTGGGAGACCCCCTTACGCTTCCGTTCCGTAGCGGCCCCCCCCTGGATCGAAGCGGCCGCCTACGGGGCGTGCGTCGTCGCCGTCGCAGCGGGGGTCGTTGCCTACGGTGTGGCTCCCCAAGGGGTGCCGTACGCGGTGGTCGCCGCTCTCGTGGTCGTCGTGGTCGCACGGGGCCTCTATGAGATCGGTGTGATCTCCGGCGGCGCCGACGCCCGAGCTCTCATGGCCATGGCGATCGTAGTACCGATCGCTCCCATCACCCTCTTCGCGTTGCCAAGTGCTGCGCGTCAATTCTTCGACGTGGTACCGTTCGCCCTCAACGCGCTCGTAAATGGTCTT
>JAKAPG010000135.1 GCA_021823085.1 Thermoplasmata archaeon
CGGGCGTTCGACCGGGGTGCGGTTGATATCGGTAGTGTACGAATCGGAAGGGGTGGGCCGGGCTATTCGCGGGCGGGCGATGTTCGAGAGGGTTCCGCCCCGTCCACACGGCGCAGGAGTTGCGTCGTGACCTCGATGAGCGGGTGGTGCGCCGCGCGGTCGACCTCGATGTCCTCGAGACCGGCGAGATGATGCTCGCGCGCCGTACGCTCGAGCCCGGTCTCGATGTGGGAGAACTTCTCCGGCTCGTCGCAGGAGAGGATGAACGCTTGGAGCTGGGTGAGACCCATCTCACGCGCGGCGAGAGCGCGGTGGTGGCCGTCGATGAGGATCCACTTCGCTCCTTTCTGGAGAACGAGGAGCGGCTCGGCGAATCCCCGCTCGAGCTCGTAGCGGCGCCCCTCGAGCTCGTCCTCGAACACCTTCCACTGCGTCGGGCTCAACCGTTCGAGGGGGACGATTCCGCGCCGGTAGCCGAACCGAAGGCCGTAGCGCTCGCTCAGGAGTTGCTTCAGCGTGTCCGCCTTCGCGGGGGTGGCGCGCTCAAAGTGCGAGCGTACGACATCGAGGTTCGAGATGATCCCGCAGAGCTTGCCCTCGGGATCCACGATCGGTAGGTCGCGCAACCCATAGCGGAACATCACGCGCGCCGCGTCGTCGAGCGCGGTGTCGGGGCTGGCGGTGTACGTTCCCGGGCGCAGGATCGCTCGGAGCGGCTCCTGCGAGCGGTTCCGCGCGCGCAGGAGCTCCTTCGTGCTCACGAAGCCGACGAGACGGCCCTCCGAGTCCGTCACCGGGAAGCCGTGGTGACGGCTGTGAAGGACCCGTTCGATCGCGAGGCCGATCGGTGTCGAGTCGGTCACGTGCTCCACGGACAGGACCATGTAGTCCTGGACGAGTACCGGGCTCATACGGTCGGCGGAGGGGCCTCGTCCCGGAGGTACGCCGCGACGAGGTGCAGCATGATGTGGTGGAGATCCTCGATGTGCTGCATGTTGCTCGACGGAACGATCACCGCGACGTCGCACAGGGTCCTCATCTTGCCTCCGCCGGTCCCGATGAACCCGATCGTCCGCATCCCGAGCGTGCGCGCCTCCTCGAGCGCGCGCAGCACGTTGGGGGAGTTCCCGCTCCCGCTGATGCCGATCGCCACGTCGCCCGCGCGACCTTGACCCTTGATCTGCTCGGCGTAAATCTCGGCGAAGCTCGTGTCGTTCGCCCAGGCGAGGATGAGGGGCATGTGATCCGAGAGGCTGTGCGTACGGAAGCGGGCCCGGTCCCCCATGATCGTCAGCTTGGCCAGGTCCTGGGCCATGTGGCTCGCGGTCGCCGCGCTCCCTCCGTTGCCGAAGAAGAAGATCGTGCGTCCCTCGCTCCGCGCCCGGACGAGCTCGTCGGCCACCCGGGCGAGACCTTGCTGGATGTACGCGTCCTGCAGAGCGGCACGGGTCTCCTCGAGGTAGCGATGAACGTATCCGGAGAGGTCGGGGTTCGCGCTCATCGTCCTACGAACAAGATCCGGGATCCCTCCGCGGAGATACGGACCGATGTGCGGGGCATGGGCGCGAGCGCCTCTTCTAACTGACGGGTCGCGGACGGAGGGTGAACGAGCAGGAGGAAACCCCCTCCCCCCGCGCCCGAGATCTTACCCCCCCACGCTCCCGCGGCCTTCGCTTTCGCGTAGAGCGCATCGATCGTCGAGCTCGAGATCCCGGCGGTGAGGCCGCGCTTGAGCGTCCAGCCCTCATCGAGGATGGCTCCGAGCGCCCGGAAGTCCGATCGCAGGATCGCGTCGCGCGCCTCCCGGGCGAGTTCCTTCATGCGGTCGAGCGCCGGTGCGTTCTCCTGGGTCCGGGCGCTCTGGCTATCCAGGAGCCCCCCGGCGCGGCGAGTCTGGCCGGTGAAGAAGAGGGAGAGATGCTCACCGAGCGCCGCGCGCGCGGACGGGACGATCGGGATTGGGGAGACGCGGACCGATTCGTCGGGCCGGAACTCGAAGTACTGGACGCCACCGAAGGCGGCGATGTAGTGATCCTGCTTGCCGAGGGTGCCGCCGAGACGGTCGATCTCGATCGCCGCGGCCTCCTGGGCCAGCTCGGCGGGGTCCTTGAGGATCCCGCCAAAGGCGTACAGCGCCTGGAGGAGCCCGACGGTCATGCTCGACGACGAACCCAATCCCGTCCCCTCCCCCGGGATGTCCGCGACCGCATGGATCTCGATCCCTCGGGTGACGCCGGTGACCCGCATCGCCTCTCGGATGAGCTCGTGCTGCAGTTGGTCGACGTGTTCGACGTTCTCGGTTCGGGAGTAGGCCGCGCGGATCGTCCCCTCGAACTTCGTCGACACCAGGATGTGCATGTACCGGCCGATCGCCGCGCTCGTGACCGCGCCCCCGTCGTGCGTCCGATAGTACGAGGCGAGATCGGTGCCTCCTCCCGCGAAGCTAATCCGGAACGGGGTGCGCGTGATGATCACGCTCGGTTGACCCGCCTTGGGGCTTTATCGTTCGTCGGGGTCCGCCGAATCGGCTTCGGGGACGGCCGCCGCCGGACCTGGCTCGGCAGCGCGCGGAGTCGCGCTCCAGCGGGTTCGGCGACCGTAGAACTCCCGCGTCGTCGCGGCGAGGTCCCCGATCGGAGCGAGGCCGGGGAGCACGTTGCCGAACGAGACCGCGCGCCGGTCCATGATGATCGCGAGCCCGCGGTCGTGCTCGCTGCGGATCATCCGCCCGATCGCTTGTACGATCGCCCTGCGCGCCGGGGCCTCAAACGCCGAGCTCCATCCGCTGCCGTGCCTCTCGTCCAGGAACCGACGCAAAGCGTCCCGCCGGGCGGTCGGCCGCGGATAGGGGATCCCGACGACCACGACCGCCTCCAGGTCCTGGTCGGGGAAGTCGACCCCCTCGGCGATGCGGCCGCCGGCGACACCGAGGATGACCCCGGTGCCGGGTTCTCTCTTGAACCCCTCGATCGAGCGCCAGAGATCGCCCGGACTGACCTGCGGGTGCTCCCGGACGGAATTCGCGGGCAGGCTGTACTGGAGCCCCGCCCGCAGGACCCGGTCCATCAGGTCGAAGCTCGGGAATATCACCGCGGTCTTGACGGGCAGGCATTGGAGCACGAAACCGATCCGATCGGTCAGGTGCGCGATCGCGTCGGGATTCGAGTGCAGGGTCTCGAACTGCGTCGTCACTGTCGGGTCGTACAGGTAGCGCACGTGGGATGGGGGGAATTGAGAGGGAACCTCGACCGCGAGCGCCGCCGGGTCGAGGCCCAGCGTTTGCCGGTACTCCTCCAGCGGGGAGAGGGTGCCGGACATGTGGACGGCCAGATGGCACTCGCGGATCGCCGCTGCCGGTTCGGAGGCGTCCAGGCTGAACGCCTCGAGCGCGGGCCGCGGGGAGCGGATCGCGACCTTCGCGTATCCGCTGCCGTCCAGTTGGGGCCACGACAGGAGGGTGAGAGCGACGGTGTGGACCCAGGAGCGCGGGAGACGCCGCTCGCGCCTCCTCTCCTCCTTGAGGTTCTCCCCCCAGGTCGCGAGCGCGCCCAGCCAGGTGTCGAGCCGACGCGATGTGCCCCCGAGGCTGGTCAGGAGGACCTCTTCGAGCAGATTCGGCGGGAGGATCGCGTCGTCCTCCCGGACGATCGAACGCAGAATCTCCTCGATGGCGGCGTGAACGATGTCGAAGAAGCGGGTCGCGCTCGGCCCGTCGGGAAGCTGGAAGTCCCCGCGCCCCTCGAGCTCTTGCCGGGCGTGGCGCACCGAGGATTGGGGCAGCGCGACGCTCGTCAGCTCGCGCAAGTACTCGGGGAGCTGGTGCGCCTCGTCGATGACGAGATCGATCCGCCCGGGCTCGGCGTTGAGCCAGCGCAGGAGCGAGCGGCGGACGTGCGGGTGGAAAAAGAAGGCGTACGGGGCGGTAACGACGCGGGCGGCGGGGAGTAGGCGCTTCGTGAGCTCGTAGGGGCACAGGTTCTCGCTCGCGCAGATGCGGTCGAATTCCGGGGGCGTGGGCAACTTCGTGCGGACCCGGTCCGCAAACCCCTCGACGTCCGTCTGAAGGACCCGCGCGTAGTAAGCGCATCCGTCCAGGTCGACCAGATCGAGCACCCCTCCTTGGGGCAACTCGGAAGAGGGTTCGGGCGAGTGGCCCTCACGGAACATCTTCTCCGTAGCTCGCTTCCGATCCGCGCAGAGCTGGCCGTGCTCCTCGGCGGTCGCTCCTTTCATCTCGCCCACGTTCTCGAGGAGGAGGCAGCGCTTCGCGCGGCCCGAGAGGCCGAGCACGAGCGGAGGCTCGTTCATGCGGTGCGAGATGGCCCGCGCCTCGTTGAGGACCTGGACCTCCTGGGAGTGGGTTCGCACGAGGTAGAGGATCGTGTGGCGGGCTGCGACGGCATGCTCGATCAGGGGCGCGAGTGTCGCGACCGTCTTTCCCGAGCCCGTCGCGGCCTGGACCAGGACCGAGCCGCCGCGCTCGGTGACCTGCGTCACCGCAGTGACGACGGCGCCCTGGCCCGAGCGGGGCCGGTAGGGGAAGAGCGGGGAAAGTGACTCGGCATCGCCTGCGACGTTCGACCTCACGGACCTTGACGCGGAAATCCCGGGCGGACGGCTTTAAGCTAGGGGTCGAGAGGAACGGTGTGCCCTCCCCAACCGATCCGAGCGTTCGGCCGTGGCGGTACCGGATCCCGGAGAAGTCCCGAAGGAGCGTCCGGGTCACCGAGCGCTGGTTGCACGCGATGTCCGAGGCGCCGCATTCGACGCAGTCCTCGCCGCGGAAGGCGGGCGGTCCCTCGACGCGCTCGTAGCGCCTCGCCGGGCGGGAGAAGATCCGGAACG
>JAKAPG010000136.1:0-3643 GCA_021823085.1 Thermoplasmata archaeon
TGGCGGGGATGCGCTGGCCCGCGTGCTCGTGCGACGCGAGGAGATCCGGGCGAGCCTCCTGCTCATCGAACAACTGCTCGATCGCTGGTCTTCCGCCCGGGGCGCCGAGTGGGCACCGCCCGCGCCGATCGCCCCGCAACGTGGGATCGCGCGCGGCGAGGGGCCGAGCGGGGACCTCGTGTACGACGTCTCCCTCCAGGAGGGGCGGGTTCGGTCCATCGGAGTGCGCACCCCGAGCCAGGCGAACTGGCCGGCGATCGCCCACTGTTTGCGGGGTGGGGTCTTCACGGACTTCTCGTTCGCTTTGGAGAGCTTCGGCAGCTCCTTCGCCGAGTCGGACGGGTGAACCGTGTCGCAGAGCTGGATCGGGCATGCCATTCGCCGGGGGATCGTCACGACGCGCTACCCTGCGGACGTGCCGCAGGAGGAGGAACTCCCCCCGTCCGGTTCGCCTCCGACCGCCGCGGATGACCCATCCTCCCTAGCGCGAGGCGAGGCCGTGTGTCCCACGAAGGCCATTGCTGCCGAATCGATCGACCAGGGACGCTGCATCCGCTGCGCGCGTTGCTATCGCTCGGGACTCCAATCGCTCGGCCGCGTCGACGCGAACGTCGGTTCCCGGGACGAGCTCCTCTGGGCGCAGGGGATCCCGCCCGTACCCGCCACCCGAGGAGCCGCGCCGCTCCGAGCGTTCGAACGATCGGTCCATGTCTTCGTCGTCGACGTCGGGAGCTGCCAGGGCTGCAACCTCGAGGTGATGGGGATCGCGGGCCCTCGCTACGACGCCCAGCGTCTGGGGATATTCTTCACCAACTCTCCCCGCCATGCCGACCTCCTCATCGTCGTGGGGGTGCCGACTCCCGCCATGATCGACCCGTTGCGGCGCACGTGGGAGGCGATGCCATCGCCGAAGGCCGTGCTCGCCGTGGGGGCGTGCGCGATCGATGGCGGTCTCTTCGCGGAGGGGCCCGTCTCCGTGGCTCCGGTCCGTTCGGTCGTGCCGGTCGACATGAACGTGGCCGGCTGTCCACCACCCCCGCTCGCGATCCTGGAGGGAATCCTTCGGCTGACCGGTCGGGGACGGGACGCTCCCCGGGAGGATCGATGATCGGTCTTCCTTCGCTCGCCCTGGTGATCGGGATTGCCGCTGCCTTTGGCGGGGTGCCCGCGGCGATGGCGGGACGGAGGTGGAGCTACCGGGTGAGCGCGGTGGGCAGCGGACTCCTCCTCGTAGCGGGAGTGCTCGCGGTCGCGCTCGGACCGTTCACGGCGGTGAGCTGGAGCGGGCCAATCGGCGAAGCGGAGTCGCTTCGTCTCGATCCTCTCTCCGGCTTCTTTTTGCTGGTCGCGGCCACGGTATGGTTCGCGACGGCACTCTACTCCGTGCGCTACGACGACCATCCGGGCGCATCCCTCGCGATCGCCTACTCGCTCACGATAGGGTCCATCGCGGTATTGTTCGCAGCGACGAACTTCCTGCTCTTTTTGGCTGCGTGGGAGGCGATGACCCTCGCCGCGTACTGGATGATCCTTGAGGCGTCGGGCGAGCGCGCCCGGGTCTATTCCGCCGGCTTCCTCTTCCTCGCCTTCGGCGAGGCGAGCACCGTGCTGCTCGCGGTGATGATCGCCGCGTGGTACGGTGGGACGGGATCGTTCGGGATGACGGCCGCCGCCGTGGTCCTTCCGGTGGGATCGCTCGTGTTCGTGGCCGCTCTTCTGGGCTTCGGACTCAAGATGGGGATCGCCCCGTTCCACATGAGCGAGTGGCTCCCGGTGGCGCACTCCGCTGCCCCCTCCAATGCATCGGCGCTGCTCAGTTCGACGCTGACGCTGGCCGGGGTCTACGGCCTCTTCCGGGTCCTCGCGCTCCTAGGACCCGGACCGGCGTGGTGGGGAGCGCTCCTGCTCGTCATCGGTGCCATTGCGGTGCTGCTCGGAGCGGTCTTCGCGGCCGTGAACGAGCATGCCAAGGGACTCCCCGCGTACTCCACCATCGAGAACAATGGGCTGATCCTCGTCGCCCTAGGGATTGCGCTCATCGCGCGCGCCGAGGGGTTGCCTACTCTCGCGACCTTCGCCTTGTTCGCCGCGCTCTTCCAGGCCTTCGCTCACGCCATCACGAAGGCGGCGCTCTTTTTGTTCGCGGGCGAGATCGAACGAGCCTCGCACACGCTGGACCTGACGCAGGTGCGCGGTCAGGTACGCGTCGCCGACCCGGCCGGGAGTGGAGCCGGCCTCGTCGCCGCGCTCAGCCTGGCCGCGGCTCCTCCGTTGGCGGGCTTCGTGAGCGAATGGATGATCTTGGAGTCCCTGTTCCAGTCCTATCGCTTTGGCAATCCGGCGCTCCAGTTCATCGGCCTTCTCTCCGGGGCTGCGGTCGCCCTCTCGGCCGGATTGATCCTGCTCGCGATGGTGAAGTTCGCCGGGTTCGCCGCACTGTGGACCCCGTCCCGCTCGCCCGCCCGGGAACGCACGACGGGACTGGGGCGGCCGATCGTCGGCCTGGCGGCCGTGGTCGTGGGACTGGGCGTCCTCGCCCCGCCCATCCTCACGTTCCTCGCGCCGACGGCCTCGGTGGCGATCGGAGCCGCGGTCAGTTCGCCCGTGGGAGGCCTCCTCGCGATCCCGAACGGCTGGTCGATCGTCTCCGGGAGTCCCTTCGGCATCATCTCGCCACCGGCGGTCGCCGTGGCGCTCGGGGTGGGGCTCCTGCCCGCGCTCACGTACCTCGGCCTCGGACGGCACCGAGGCACCCGACGGGCGCCTGCGTGGTCCGGCGGCCGCGCGCCGCCGCTTTCCTCGGAGACGTACACGAGCTTCGGATTCAGCACGGGAATGCGCATCATGCTGGGCAGCCTGCTCGGGACGCACGAGATCCGCCGAGCCACCGAGCTTGACGGAACGGGCCCGGCACCTGCCCGTGGTTCGTGGGGGGTGGAGCTCGAGGTGTTGGACTACTCGAGGAGCTTTTACGACGTGCTCGAACGAGTCGTTAGCGGGTTCGCGGCCCGGCTTCGCCGGGGCCTCATGCCGGGCCGGATCGGTCGGTATCTCGCCTACATTCTCGTGGCAACGATGGCGGTGATCATCTACGTGGCGATCCTGGGATAGACCGGCCTACGGCACCACGGTGACCGGAACCTTGGCTCGAGCGAGGACCTGGCTCGAGACCGAGCCCAGGACGACCTTTTCCATCGACCCCAGCCCGCGCGTGCCCACGACGATGAGCTGGGCTCCTACCTCGTCCGCCACGGCCAGGATGGCGTCGGCCGCGGATTCCTCGCGGTAGATCTCGTCGAACCGAACCTCTTGTTCCATCGCCCGACGCCTCCAGGCATCCGCTCCCCGGGCGAGGGCCTCTTCGGTCCCTCGGATTGCCTCCTCGGTCACCGGTTCCGCTCGACGCTCGCTCCGGTCCTTGGCGTGGACCAGGTAGAGGCCGGCGGAGGTGCGCCGGGCGAACTCAAAGGCGAAAGCGACCGCCCGCCCGGACGAGAGGGATCCGTCGAACCCCACCGCAATCGCGTCGAGCGTCGGAAGGCCCGTCGCGGCCGAGCCTACTTGGGAAGGTAGCGTCGCAGGGATGCTTCCACCTCCTTCGAATGTTCCGACCCAGGGACCCCCTGGGTCCTCAGCATAGATC
>JAKAPG010000136.1:3653-4839 GCA_021823085.1 Thermoplasmata archaeon
GACTCTCTCGGAAGTACTGGGCGGCTTGGAAATGGGCGCGCGCAGCCTCGGCGGACACACCGGCTACCGTCCGGGAGAGCTCGCGAACCCGGGTTTCCGCGTCCGCGTGCGAGTGAACCTCCGTTCCCGGTCGGGGAAGGACCGTAAGCATCGTCTCCAGCCATCGGTAGAAACCCAGCGCCCCGACTTCGGACAGGTCGATCCAGGGACGCAGCGCCCGTACCAGCCGTTTCGGTGGCTCCCAAGTATCGGGTAGCGCTTCGGGCTCGTGATCGAGCGACCGGGTTTCGGATTCGGCGGGCACCGTTCTTCTCGTAGGGGTCATCGGCGCCATCGCATTTCCCAGCCCGAGAGCCAGGGGCTGACCCCACAGCCGCGACGAAGTAGCCCTCAAGGGTATTTCTCTCTGCGCCGCCCGATGGCCTTGAAAGCGGATCACCCTCGGAAGGCTGTTTCGGGGTGATCCGTTTTCACACCCACCGATCCGTTTTCAGAACAGGTCCGGGAGCCGATCCGTTTTCAAAGCCCCGCCCGATCGCGCACGATCCTTGGGCCGTCTCCGTGGGAGAAGCCCGCTTCCCGGGGCGAGAGGAGTGCAAGAACACAGCCTCGCACGGGGCCCTTTTTCCGCCTCGGGACCGGGCGCTTGCCACTATATCGGTCAGCCTAATCCACGCCGAGCCTAAGGGGGCGCATGCGGCTCGCGGACGTCTTGGATCGGCTGTGGAAACCGCTGGTCCTCATCGGGAGCATCTTCGCGGTATGCGTCGCCGGCGTGATCGTCACGGACGGCGTCTCCGTATTCACGGGGGTCTACTGGGGGGTCATCACCCTCACCACGGTGGGGTACGGTGACGTCCCCCTGACGACCGAAGCCTCCCGGGTCTTCGCTATCATCCTTGCGCTCTCCACGGTCGGCATCATCGGTTATGTCGTCTCGACCATCACGTCGCTGTCGGCTCAGGCCCGGGAGGATGCCATGCTCGGAATCGATGGAACCAAGTTTGAAGGGCACGCGCTGATCCTAGGATGGACGCCGGTGGCCCAGGCCGCCCTGCAAGAACTGCTTCTCGCCGGTCGCAAGGTCGCGATCATGACGCGACGACAGGAGGCCCTCACCGACATCCGCACGTTCGTCGCCCACTTTTTGCGGCAGGCGCACGAAGATCCGGATCTCCGCGGAAGA
>JAKAPG010000137.1 GCA_021823085.1 Thermoplasmata archaeon
CCCGCGTGGAGGACCTACCTACGCTGGAACCTGGTCCGATCAAGCGCCGAACAGCTTCATCCGGCGATCGAGGGCGAGCACTTCGACTTCTTCCGGCGGAAGCTCCTCGGCCAGCAACAACCCGAGCCCGAGTGGAAGCGGGCGGCGATCACGGTCGACGAATCGATCGGCGAGGCGCTCGGTCGCCTTTACGTCGAGCGGCACTTCCCCCCGGAGGCGGAGACGCGGATGACGGAGCTCGTCACCGACCTGCGGACGGTCTTCAAGGACCGACTGAAGCGCCTGCCGTGGATGACCGATGCCACGAAGGAGAAGGCCCAGGAGAAGTTCGACCGGTTCAGGACCAAGATCGGCCACCCGGATCGGTACCGGGACTACTCGAGCGTGCGAGTCTCTCGTTCCGACAACCTCGGCAACGTCCGTCGCGCGTCCGCCTTCGAGGTCCGGCGCAACGTCCAACGCATCGGCGCGGCCGTAGACACATCGGAGTGGGAGATGACGCCGCCGACGGTGAACGCCTACTTCCATCCGACGAAGAACGAGATCGTTTTCCCTGCGGGGATCCTCCAACCCCCGTTCTTCGATGTGACGATGGACGATCCGGTCAACTACGGAGGGATCGGGGTCGTGATCGGGCACGAGATCACGCACGGCTACGACGACCAGGGTCGCAAGTACGACGCCGACGGGAACCTCAAGGACTGGTGGACCGACGCCGACGCGAAGGAGTTCAATGCGCGCGCGCACCGCATCATCGAGCAGTTCAACCGGTTCGAACCCCTACCGCACGCCCACGTGAACGGCGAGCTCACGGCGGGCGAGAACATCGCGGATCTCGGCGGGCTGCGCATCGCCTACGAGGCACTCCGGCGCCGCCTTGCCGACGGCCGAACGCCGCGGCGCACGATCGATGGGTTCACGCCGGAGCAACGGTTCTTCCTGTCCTACGGCCAGATTTGGCGGATGAACGTCCGCGAACCGGAGGCGCGCCGGCTCCTCACGATCGACCCCCACTCGCCGGGTCGGTTCCGCGTGAACGGACCTCTCGCCAACCTGCCGGAATTCTTCGACGCGTGGAACGTCCCCGAAGGATCCCCGATGCGGCAGCCGCCGGAGCGCCGCGTCGAGATCTGGTAGGTCTCCGCCGCGTGGGTGCGCCGTCCCCCCTCGGGGAAGGAATCATCTCCGGCCTAGACGAGGCGAGCGAGCTCGGGCGTCGAAATCGCGTACCCCGCCCCCGGGCTCGAAGTGCCGAGGCGGGGGGCTCCGTGGGACGAGAGCGCCAGGAACCCGGGGGGCGCCGGCGAGGCGGCCGCCGGGTACGCGCTCGAGCAGCTCTGCGTGTACGTGCTCGAATAGATCACCTGCCCGCTGGTCGCGTTGACCTCCCCGACGAAGAAGTCCCCCGTACCGGCCGTCGCGTGGAAGTCGCACGTCGAGTAGGTGATGTTCCACGTCGCCCAGACGGTGTAGCCGAAAATGGAGGTCGTGCCGATCAGAGCCACGGTCGAGTTCGCGACCGGATGCGCGAGAATGAAGGAGGAGGCGTTCGAGGAAACCGCCTGAGTCGCGGCCGTGCTGTCGATGACCGTCGAAGGAGTGCTCACGTCGGCGAAGTATTGCAGGAATGTGCACCCGGATCCCGAGAGCGTCCCCACGTAACTACCGGAGCCCGAGTCCACGCTCACGACCACCAGGGACACAGGAGAGGCGACGTAGAAGTAGAAGTACCAGCCGCTGCTGAGCCCGGAGTAATAGCTGGAACTCGCCGCCGGGAACGTGATGCTGGACGGCCCGGACCAGCTGCACTCGCTCGGGAATCCCGTGGCGTTCGAGAACGAGCTCGCGGTGTTGATGGCGACGGCGAGAATCGCTCGCGAGGTCGCACCGTGCTGGCTCGCGATCGAATCGGCGGTCGTTTCGGCTTGGCTGTACGGCACGCTCGAGCTGGACGAACCTGTGAACGCGACGGCCTGGGTCGGGTCCGAGCCCGCGACGACGATGCTCCCGCTGGCCGGGTTCGCGGTGTAGCCGCTCGCGGAGGCGGAGAAGGCGTACGTGCCGTTGGTCACTCCCGGGAAGACGTTGGTGGTGGTTGTGGACGATTGGGTCGCCGAATGGAACGTCACGGACCAGCTCGCTCCCGGGCTGAGGCCGGTCTCGCGGAAGGTGACCGTATACGTGGTCGCCTTAACGAAGACGATGCTCTGGCCGGTGGCGGCCCCGCTCACCGCGATCGTTCCCGCAGAGGGAGTGGCAGCGTAGCCGACGGCCGTGACGGAGAACGGGTAGGATCCGTTGGCCCTCGTAAAGACCATGGTGGAGCCGGTCGAGCTCATCGAGCTCCCGCCCAGGGAAACGCTCCAGCCGGTGCCCGAGGGGAGGCCCGTTTCGGCGAATGTGACGTTGTACATCCCCCCGTGATTACCGCCGCCGCTCGACTTGAACAGGTAGCCGGTCGCAATGAGACCGCCTACGACGGCGACGACGGCGACTACGACAACGACGATCGCGATGACGACCGGGGCGATTCCTCGTCGATCGCTTCGAAACGATCTACGATGGCCGGACGGGGTGGGAAGACCGCGCCTTGGCACAGGGCCCGTTGAGATCGACATCTCCCGTGTCTCCCTTTGCGACGGGCCCCCCCTCGGCCCGAGCGTGGCGTGCCAAGCTCCGTCAAGTATATGGAACCCCACTCCGGCATTCGGTTGCCTCCCCCGGCGGAGGCAATCTTCCGCGACCGCGAGGTTCCCCGGTCCGTGCGGGGTGCGGGGGCCGCGGGAGCGATTCGTCGTTTCGGTCGATCTCTTTCCCCGGCCCGATCTCGGGGAGAACCCCTCGGCCCGCGCGCTCGGGGTACCGCGAGGAGGGGGCCGTAGCTGCTACACGGTAAAGTAGAAACATGTCCGTTTCCGTCCATCTTCGATGGAAATCCCCCTCCCGCCCCGCGAGGCGGCGGCCCGGCTCGGCATCACCGTCCGCACGCTCCAGACATGGGACCGCGCCTCGCGGATCCGGGTCGTTCGCACGCCCACCGACCGGCGTCGGGTGCCGCTCTCCGAGGTCCAGCGGATCATGGGAGAGAGGGAGATCCGCTCCCCGATGCTGTACGCCCGCGTCTCCTCCCACGGCCAGAGGGACGACCTGGAGCGGCAGAAGGAGCAGCTCGTTCGCGCGTTCCCCGGGGCCGAGCTCCGCACCGACATCCGGTCCGGCCTCAAGTTCGACCGGCCCGGGTTCCTCGCGGTGCTCACGGCCGTCCAAGAGCGCCGCGTTTCGAGAGTCGTAGTCGTCTACGAGGACCGACTCGCCCGCTTCGGGGTCGACCTGCTCCGGCACGTCTTCGCCGCCTACGGGACGACACTCGAAGTGCTCGACCCCAAACCGAGGGACACCCCCGAGACCGAACTGGCCAACGACCTCATCGCCCTCATCACCTCTTTCTCGGCCCGCCTCTACCGCCCCCGCTCCCACAAGACGAAGCAACTGCTCTCCTCGGCCCGTGCGGTGCTGAAGGACCCAGGAAGGTGATCCAGGCGTTCCGCTACGAGCTCGACCCGACGCGCCCCGAGGAGGAGTGCCTCCGCCGCCACGCCGGTGTCGCCCGATTCGCCTACAACTGGGCGCTGGAACGCTGTCGCAAGACGGGAACGACGATCCCCGCCGTCGCCCTGCACCGCGAGTGGAACCGGTGGAAGCGCACGAACGCTCCGTGGTGGGAGGAGGTATCGAAGTGCGCCCCGCAAGAGGCGTTCCGCAACCTCGCCTCGGCGTGGGCCCGGCACCGACACGGCCTCGCGCGGCCGCCGCGCTTCCACCGGCGCGGCGTACGGGACTCGTTTCGTCTCACCGGCTCGCTGTCGGTCGGCGATCGGTGTGTGCGGCTTCCGCGCATCGGCGAGGTCCGGACGAAGGAGTCCACGGAGAAGTTCCGCGGCCGCATCTTGTCCGCCACCGTCCGCCGAGAGGCGGACCGCTGGTTCGTCTCCCTGTCGGTCGACCGGGAACGACCGGACCCGGTGCCCGTGGTGGGGCCCGGGGTCGGCGTCGACCTCGGTCTTTCGTCGTTCGCCGTCTTCTCTGACGGGGGGCGCCTCGAATCACCGAAGGCGCTCGCATCGGACCTGCGCCGGCTTCGGCACCGTAGTCGGCTTCATTCCCGGAAGGAGCTGGGGTCCGCGAGCCGCGCGAGGAGCGCGCGGTCGCTTGCCCGTCTCCACTACCGGATTCGCTGTCGCCGCCGCGACTTCCTCCACAAGGCCACGACCGAGCTGGCGAGAACCAAGTCGGCTGTCGTGGTCGAGGACCTCGCGGTGAAGAATCTGGTGCGGAACAGACACCTGTCCCGCGCCATCAGCGATGCCGGGTGGTCCGAGTTCCGACGCATGTGGGAATACAAGACCGTCGGGCACGGGTCGCGGTTGGTCGTGGCGCCGAGGAACTTCGCGTCGAGCAAGACCTGCTCGGCCTGCGGGAACGTCAAGGAGACGCTCTCGCTGGCCGAGCGGGTCTACCGGTGCGAGGCGTGCGGCGCCGAGATGGACCGGGACCTGAACGCGGCGCGGAACCTCGCGTCGTTGGTCGCCGGGAGTTCCCCGGAGACGGTAAACGCCGGTGGAGCGGACGTAAGACCCGTCCTCGCGGACGGGCAGACCGTCGGGAAGCCGGAATCCGTGCTGATTTCCATGTACGGAAGAACGGCTAGTGCCGCGTCTAGTTGAGGTGTTCGGGATTTCTGCGGTCTAGCGCAAGTACTTTCCCGGGGGAGGCGATGGCCTTCTCCCGATGTTGCGCGTTCGCCCGCTCTCGGACGAGG
>JAKAPG010000138.1 GCA_021823085.1 Thermoplasmata archaeon
TGGGGATCGTACCCGTTTCGGCGAAGACCGGCGTGGGGGTCCCTGAGCTCCTGGCGCTGCTCGTGGGCCTCTCTCAGCGATTCCTTCAGGTCGACCTGCGGGACGTCGCCGGCACCGGTGAGGGTACCATCCTCGAGCGGAGCGAACAGCGAGGGATCGGACCCGTGACGAACGTGATCATCTACCGCGGCCGGGTCGCGGTCGGAGACGAGATCCTCGTGACCGGACGAGAGGAACCGTTCGCCACGCGCGTCCGGGGGATCTACCGGCCCGCGGCGCCCCGCACGGGAAAGGCACCCCGGCATCCTCGCCTGGACGCGCTCGACGCCGTCGACGCGGCCGCGGGCGTCTACCTCGCGGCGCCCGGCGTCGAGGAGGCTGTCCCGGGCGGGATCTTCAAGGTCGTTCGGACCCCCCAGGAGACCGAGGCGGCACGCAAGGAGCTAACCCAAGAGAGCCATCCGGTCGCTCTGATCGCGGACAGCGGGGTTGCCATCCATGCGGATACGCTCGGCGGGCTGGAGGCGCTCGCGTTCGAGTGCCGCCAGGCGGGGATTCCGATCCACGAGGCCGCGGTCGGGGCCATCGGGCGGTCGACGGTGCTCAAAATGTCCAGCGTCCACGACCCGTTGCACCGGGCGATCCTTGCGTTCAACGTACCGATCCTTCCCGATGCCGGTGCTTCCGACGAAGCCTCCGGGGTCCAGATATTCCGTGACGATGTCATCTATCGGGTCATCGAAGGGTACACGAAATGGAGGGAAGAACGCCGGCACCAGCTCGATGCCCGACGACGCCTGGAGCTCGTCCACCCGGCGAAGCTCGAGATACTCCCCGGGTTCGTGTTCCGAAGCTCGAAGCCCGCGATCGTAGGGATCCGGGTCCTCGGCGGCACCTTGCGGCCCGGGATGCGACTGATGCGTTCGGACGGGACCGAGGTCGGGGTGCTCAAGAGCCTGCAGCAGCAAGGAGAATCGGCCGCGCAGGCGCCCACGGGCGCGGAGCTCGCCGCCTCCATCGAGGGCGCGGTGGTGGGTCGGAACGTCGCCGAGGGGGATCAGCTTCTGGTAGCGCTTCCTGAGTCCGTGGTCCGCGCGTTGCGAAAGCTGGAGCTCGAACCGGCCGAGCGGGCCATCCTCGACGAGATCATCCGCATCCACCTGAGCGAGAGCCCCTTCTGGGGCCAGTAGGGCACCTCGCCCATCCGTGCGAGCCCGCGTGAGCGATCACGTGGCGCCCGGAGGGCGGCCCGCATCCTGCCATGCATCGATGTCCTCGGGTTCGTCGTCGAGGCCGTCCGGGACGGTCCGGCGGAACACCCCGCTCGGGAGGAACAGCCCGAAGAACGTCGCAAGGCACCCGATCCCCAGCAGGAGGATCGAGCCGAAGAGGACCGAGACATAGCTGAACGTGTCGAGCGCCGGCACGCGCTGCTGGTAGGTCTCGAGGAGGAGCGCCTCCACGGAAATGGGGTAGGCGTGCTCGTTGTTGCGCAGAGTAAGGTAGCACGGGCAGGCCAGCGGGTGGCCCGCCGTGGTGTTCCAGGTGCCGCTCGAGGCCCCGGACCAGGAGGCCGAAGCGTTCCCCGTGCACTGGCCCGTCGATCCGTTGTAGAACGTGCAGGCGGAGCCGGCGTAGAAACTTGCGTCGATCGAGCCGTTCGACGACCAGATGAGAAAGAGCGAGGCCCGGGGACTCGCCGGGAAATAGATCGCCATGTTGTTGACCGATACGTTCGTGGGTTCGGCCGGCCCATAGACCTTCTCGGGCGTGATCGTCGTGTGCAGCGTAGTCGGAGGATCCAGGACGATCGTGAGGAATACGGCCGCGCCGACGACGGCGATGACGATCCCCACGACGGTCAGGCCGGTGCGCACGGCCCGGAGAACCGGCAAGCGCGGAAATACGCTTCCCTCACGAGGGTGGCCGGGCGAGGGCTCTCCCTTTACACCGAGTCCGCGTTGGACTCCGCATAAATACCCTTCCGCCTGTTCAGAGATCGTGACGTCCGCACCGGTCGCGTCACCCGGATCCGAGAGCCCTCTTCCGGCGGCTTGCCCGATGTGCGGGAGCGTCCATCGGATCACCGATCCGATGCGCTCGGAAGTTCATTGCGCCGATTGCGGATTGGTCTTTGAGACCCAGCAGTTGGTGGCGACCCCACCGATCACCGTCCCCGTGGAGTCCGAGTCGGAGGGGAGCGGGCGAGGTATCGGCCCGTTCAGCCAATCCACGAACGCGAGGCGTTCCCTCGGCACGACCCTGACCCTCTCGCGCGATGGACAGGGACGCCGATTGGATTCCAAGCGACGCTACGAGTTCCAGCACCTGAAGCGCGTGATGCAGCGCCAGATGAGCCGAGGCCCGCAGACCGCCGGGCTCCGAACCCCCGCACGCGGCGAGATCGCGACCGCCTGCGAGCGTCTCGTCCTTCCGCAGCTCATCGTCAACGAGGCGGAGCGGATCTTTCGGGAAGCGAGGGGCCGCGGGCTCTCGCGGGGACGGTCGCTCGAATCCTGCGTCGGGGCGGCGGTCTACGCGGCCTGCCGGGTCTACTCGGTGCCGCGCACGCTGACCGAGGTCGCGGACGCGGCGGGCGCATCCCGAACGGACGTGGGACGCGCGTTCAAGGTACTGTCGCGGGCGGCGATCCTGCGGATCCCCTCGATCGGAATGAAGGGCTTCCTCGCCCGCTACGCCGAGGAGCTCGCGTTGAGCCCGATGGTCCGCTCGACCGTCGAGGCGATGCTGGACGAGGCCCACAAGAACCCGGAGCTCTCGGGGCTGAGCCCGCACGGCCTGGTGGCGGCCATGATCTGCGTTGCCTCGGACCGGCATGGCGAGAAGCATTCGAGAGCGCAGATCGCTCGCGTCAGCGCCGTCACCGAGGTCACGTTGCGATCCACGCGACGGATCATCGAGCGGTCGCTCGCGGAATCCCCGGGCGCCACGGGCTCGTAATCCCCGGCCCCCGCCCGAGCCCGCTTATCTCCCGGAGCGCGATTTCGGTCCCGTGGATCGCCGGCCCCCGTGCGCCTGCATTCGGATCGCCCCTCGCGCCGCTCGCCGTCCGACGACCGCTTGGAGAGTAGGTACGTGACCGCGGAAGAGGAGCCGTCACGTTTTGTCTCGACGATCGTCTGGGACCCGCGCTTCCTCGACTACGATTTCGGGCCCGGCCATCCCTTCGTGATGGAGTATCGCGGGCTCGCCGCGGGTCTCCTCCGGGAGATCGACCTTGGCCCACGGGGCCTCCTCTGGAAGACCGACGTGCCGCCCGCGGACCACTCCCTGCTGGTCCGGTTCCACCGGGAGGAGTACATCCAGCTGGTCGAAGGGGCTTCCCACCTCGAGCGACGCATCTGGCTGGATTCGGGCGATACACCGGGCTTCCGCGGGTGCCACGACGCGGCGGCACGGATCGTCCAGGGGTCCGTTGAGGCGGTTCGCGCGGCGATCGAGAGGTCCGCTCCGGCATTCCAGCCGGGCGGGGGCCTCCATCACGCCCACCGGGACCGTGCGAGCGGGTTTTGCATCTACAACGACGTCGCGCTTGCGGTCGACGAAGCGTGTCGATCGCTCGGAAAGGTCGCCTACGTCGATGTCGACGCCCATCACGGGGACGGTGTCATGTACGGCTTCTACGGCCGGGGCGACGTGCTCGATATCGACTTTCATCAGGACGGGAGCTCGCTATTCCCGGGAACGGGAGACGTGAGCGAGTCCGGGCACGACGACGGCGAGGGGCTCAAAGTCAATCTCCCGCTCCCCCCGGGATCGGGGGATCGAGCGCTGGTGAGCCTCCTTCACCGGGTCGTGCTGCCGATGCTTCGCGAGTTCCGACCCCGACTCATCGTACTGCAGCACGGAGTCGACGGACACGCCGGCGACCCGCTCGCCCAGCTGCAGTACACGCGGACGGGGTACCTCGCGGTCCTTCACGAGCTCCTTGCGTTTACGGGCGAGCACTGCTCGGGACGGCTCGTAGTGACGGGGGGAGGAGGCTACGACCCGACGAACGTCGCCCTCACGCTGGCCCGCGCGGGGACGGTCCTATCGGGCCTCACCGATGGGCCATCGGACGGGGACCCTCTTCCTGCCCGTTGGCGCGAGACCTTCCCGTCCCGGCTGAAGGTCGTACCGCCGCGCACGTGGTCGGACGAGAAGTCACCGGGACGGGACGCTTGGACACGAGAGACGGAAGACGCGCTCGTCGGACGTCTCGAGGCTGTGCTCGGCCGACGTTTTCCCCGGGTCGCCTAGGGGATCGAGCCGGGGCCGCCTCGGTCGAGGAGGTCCGCGTCGGTCGCGGCGATCCCACGGTCGATCGCCTCACGGCCGAGCGTCCGGCCGTACTCGCCTCTCAGATGCGCGCGAAGGACCGCGCGTGCGAGAACCGTTGCCGCGATGAGCGTGAGTTCGGAGTTGGCCCACTCGACCAGCGTCACGCCGGCGTCGTCGTTCGCGGCGAGCTCGAGGACCGAGTCGATGAGCTGGTCCCGGTAGAGCCAGTAGACCAGGTAGCCTGCCAACCGTAGCTCCGCCGCGTCCTCGAGCTCGGGCACCTGCGTCGGGTCGGGAAGGGCACCCAGAGCTCGGGCCACGCCGCCGCGCGGGGAAAGCTCGTCCAACGTCCAACCGAGCGGGTGGGCGCCGATGGCGACCGGGCCGGGGCGCCCATCGTAAAAGAGCGGGAGGAGATCGCGTCCGTCCTCCGGATCCGGCGGTTCCTCCCCGGGAAGATCCGCATCGCGGACGGTCGGCAGATGAGAGGCGACCTCGTTCCGAAGGTCGGCAGGGTCGACAGATCGGAA
>JAKAPG010000139.1 GCA_021823085.1 Thermoplasmata archaeon
TGCCCCGGCGGACGCCGGAGAGGCCGAGACCACGAGGGCCCCGATCGGTCTTCCCGAGAGAGCCGTCTCGTAGGTCGGCTCGGGGGTCTCGCCCCGCCCTCTTGAGCGATGGATTGCCCGCGTTTCGAGCCGCTCCCCGATCGTCGACGGATCGGCGCGGCTCGAGCCGCACGACTTCGCTTCCGATCCCGTCACCGGCCGTAAGGGTTGCCGGGAGGGCACGCGGTCGCAATGTCGATGGTGATGCCCTCGAAGACGATCGTGAAGCCCAGCGGAACGGGGCTTCACGTACACGCATCCGGAATACCTGGAGAGACGGACCGATCCCGAGGCGACGCAGTTTCCGCTATTGATGCGGGCGGAAAGACAATGCCGCTCTACCGCTGAGGGTGGAACCTTCACGTATCGACGGGGCCGCGAGGGGTTCACCGGCTTCTCGGGCACACCGTCAGGGTAAGATTTCGTTCCGCCATTCTCACAAAATAAATCTCCGGCGGGGCGAGTCGGTCAAGCTCGGCCGCGCCCGGTAGGAGCCAGCGCGTCTCTGATCTTCGCGCCTCCCCGGTCTCGCCGGTCGCCGTTATTGGGGAGGATCGGACTCGTTCACCTTCCGAAGGGGAAGAGAGCGGTCGCCCCCTACCCCCAAATCGGAACGTTCGAATACCACCCCACACCGTGATTACCGCATGTGAACGATTCGATGACTCTCGAAGCACGTCGTCCGTCGCGGTCCCCCTCGCCATCCTGTCGGTGATCGGCTTGCTCGCTCTCGGTGTCGCGATCACCCCCGGGGGACCCGTCGGTAGCGCTTCGGGAATCTCGGGATCGGGACTGTCTCCCGCGTTAACCCATCTCTCCGTCACGATTACTCTCCGGCCGAACGTAACGTCCTCGGGCGCGACGGTCGCGCTGCGCGCGCGGGTGACCGACAACGGAAGCTCGGTAACGAACGCGACCGTTTCGTTCGCGTCGAGCGCGGGAGGGACCTTCTACCCCCAGACGGGCGACACCGGGGTCGGGGGGGAGGTCAACACGTCGTTCACTACTCCGTCGGTCACCTCGGTCGCCCACTTGGCGCTAACCGCATCGGCGACCCGTTCGGGCCTCCTCCCCGGCTCCGGCTCCGCGAACCTGACCGTTCAGCCGACGGGTCCCTACCTCATCGCGACACCCAGCTTTCCCCAGGGTACCTCCGTCCACTCGAGCGCCTCCGACATTATCGTCGTTCGTGTGACCGATAACCACGGGAACCCAGTGGCCGGCGCGAACGTGACCCTGGGAACCACCAGCGGGACCGTGACCCCGGCCATCGCGACCAGCGGCACCACCGGGAACGCCACCCTCACGCTTCGGGCGCCGACCGTCTCGGTCGCGACCCAGGTCTGGCTTCTGTTCATCGCGACGGCCGCGGAGTACGCCAACGGGAGCAATATCTCGGCGGTCACGGTCAACAGCGGGGTCGCCCCGTCCCTCGACGTGACCCTAACGCTGGCGGGAGCGGCAACGACGGTCGACGGGGGCGCGTCCCCGGGGTTGAGCGCGAGGGTCACCAACGCCACGGGGGTCGTGGTCGTCGGAGCGAACGTGACCCTGACCCTTTCGGACGGAACGAGTTCGCCGGGATCGATCGTCACGGGAGCTTCCGGGTACGCGAACTTCACGTTCTCGGCCCCCTCCGGGTTTACGAAGACGACCAACGTCACGATCACGGCCAGCGCCACGGCCTCCGGCTACCAGGCCGGTTCGGCCACAGTCACGGTGGCAGTATCTCCGAGTTCCGCTTCCCAGCCTAATTCGTCCGCCGCCACCTACTGGTGGTTGTGGCTCCTGGGCGGAGTCATCGCGGTCGTCATCGTGGTAGCTGTAGTAGCTCGCCGACGGCGCAACCCCTAAGCCGGCTGCCCGGGAGCAGAAACGGTGGATCCGTCGGCCGCCCGATCTCCTCTTCCGATCTTACCGTGGCCTCGGGCTTCATCGTCAGTGACGAGAGGTTCGCCGTGTCCGTGCCGGCCGAGGGGTTCGCAGAGCCGGACGACCGCACGGCGGCCTCCGGCCCGTCCGCCCTCCGGCCGAGAGTCCCGCCTTCGTGGGGCCCGAGTGGCCCCGCCGGTGCGGCGCTCGTGTTCTCGAGGGCCCGCCCGCCGTTCACCACGACCACGGAATCCTTCGGCGTCGTGGGCATAGTTCGGTCGAGCGTCATTGGCGGGCCATCTGTGGCTCTCCCCGTCCACGCCCGTCGGCGGGCGGGGAACGTCTGCGGCCTCGGCTCCCTCAGCCGACCTGGTGGTAGCCGTTCACCGAGTCGATGTAGTAGTTGATGCTCCAGCTCGGCGGCATGTCGAGGGCGAACGGGAGCATGTACGACGAGGTGAGCGGCATTGTGGCGGAGAGGTTGCCGCCCGAGACCGCCATGTGGTCGAGCGTCCCGTTGAAATGATAGTCCCCGATTGGGTAAAGGGAGCAGCACGGCTGCCACTCGATCTGGGTGTACGTCCCAAAGAACTCGGTCCCCGCGTACGGGATCGCCGCGAACCAGGTGCGGTCCGCACCGTGAACCGACCGGTCCACGATCGTGAAGTCGATCATCCCCGCCGACGGGTTGTCGGTAATGGACAGAGTCAGCTGCGTCCCGGCCGGCGAGGGAAAGCCGGGCGAGATCGCAGGATTGTTCGAGTTCAGGAAGTAGTGGGCGACGCAGTTGACCCCTGGGACGTACCAGGGCGCGATGTTCCCGTTGGGGTCAAGGTCGATACCCAGCTGGAAGAAACCCTTGCAGCTCGACCGGGTCGTCCCGTACCAGTTCATCGCGTTGATCTGGAACGAAAGGATCCCGGTCTGGGGGACGTTCCAGTCGGAGAGCGTCATCGAAGCCGAGAGCGTGGTGAACGCCGGCAGGAGCTGGACCAAGAGCCCTGAGCCCTGTCCGTAGCCGTCCATGTTGTTGTAGCCGGGAATCGAGGTCGGGATCTCGTAAGTGGTGACCACGATGTTCGTGTAGTCCACCGTCCTTGACGTGGTGGAGACCCAGCCATCGGTGTACGTCCCCGCGTTGGGCACCGACACGCCGGTCTGGATCGCCTGGTCGGTGCGGTCCGCATAGACATCCATGTACCAGTTCGTGGTCTTGCCGTTCGGGCTGACGGACGCGTACACGTTGGCGCTCAGGTAGACCCATCCGGCCGGCTGCACTGTGGGGGAGGGCACCGTGCCGACCCTCGTCGCGGTGGAGGGGGTGCCGCCCGCCCAGACCTGGTTGCCGTTCACGCCGATCACCGCGACAGCGGTCGACCCGCTGCCCAAACCGACCCAGCCGGCGCCGCTTCCCACGTGGACCTCAGCTTGGAAGGAGAGGAAGCGATCGCCCGTTTTGAAGCCCTGAGAGGCCACGTCGATCTGGGTCTCCATGCCGGTCGCCTTGGACTGGAGTGAGGGTTCCCCGTTGTACGCGGGATTCGTCACCACCTTTGCAGAGCCCTGGATCGCCTGCCAACCGTCCATCCGAAGGTCTTCGAAGTTCGAGACGAAAGCGAACGCACCGGCCAGATTCGAGTTCGGCGGCTCCAGCGGCGTCTGGAGAGGACGGTGCAGGGCCAGAGGCGCTGACGCCGCCCCCACGGCGACCGTCGCCGACAGGCCGGGCAACACCATCAGCGCAAAGACCAGCCATACCCCGAGCGGACTCCGTGTCATGCCAGAACCCGTCACGGCCACGAAGGACGTGATATATAACACTCAACCGCTGACGTGGATTTGAGGGCCGGGCGTGCTACGCCGGCTCCCGTCGGAGCCGGCCCGCGGGTCTTCGAACTCCTACGATGCCGCCGCGCCCTCCGCAACTCGCGTTGGGTGCGGCTCCCGGCCGCCGCGCTCCATGCTGTCGTCCTTCGACCGCGCGGGTCGCAGATGAGGCCCGGTTCCTTCTCTCGGGGTCTACGAGTTCAAACGACGTTTGTCGGTTCGGCACTCGCCGGGGATCCGGGGGTGCCCCGCGTAGGGGCCCGAGTCCAGAGGCCCGTAGGGGCTACGAAGAGAGGGCCGGACCCGGCGAGGGACCTTGGAAGGCCATCGGGGGAGTGCCGCGTCGACCCCGCGTAGGACCAGTGCCCTTGAGGGGGCGCCGCGTACGGCGCCGCCCGGCGGCTCAGCGGGCCGGCGTCGGCCGGCGCACAACGGCCCTCTTCGATCCTTCGGGGTCACGGACGACCAGCACCGAGCACCCGGCGTGGTGGACGAGGGCGTCGCTCACGCTGCCCAGGAGTAGCCGTCGCGTCGTGGACAGGCCCCGAGCGCCTACGACCAAGAGGTCGGGCCGGCGCTCGTCGACAAAGCTCAGGAGTTGCTCGACCGCCGGACCTGCGAGCACCGCCGTGGAGACGCGGGAGACCCCCGCGGCGCGGGCGACCGCCACGTAGCGTCCCGTCACTTCCCTGAGGAATCTCTCCGCTTCGCGGTCGGTCTCCGGCAGCGACCGGCCCTCGGGCGTGAAGGCATGCCGCTCCGGAACGACGGCCACGATCACGAGCTCGGAAGCGGCCTGCCGGGCGATATCGATCGCACGCTGAAGCGCGAGCTCCGCGGGGCCGGAGCCGTCCACCGCGACGGCGATTCCGCCGTGGTCGGACACCGGTGGGGCGTCCGAATTCGGCGTCATTCGACCCTCAGGTACCGGGAAGCGACGAGCGTCCCGATCAGGACCATCGCGGCGGCGAAGATCGCGAGGTAGCCGAGGTAGGTCAGATCGGTGACGGTGAACTGGTTGAAGGTCATCACGTCCCGCGAGAGC